>NZ_JBHSQK010000067.1:42580-43058 GCF_042658055.1 Pseudonocardia lutea | reverse complement strand
GCCCCCCCCCGCCCCCCGGTTCCGGCGGCGGTTCCGGCGGCGGTTCCGGCGGCGTCGTGCCCGTCGGTGGCTCCGCCCCCCGCCGTGCGGCGATCGCGGCCCAGGGCGGCGGCACCGAGGGCACCGAGGCCGATCGCTCCGAGCGCGGTGAGCTGGGCCGCGCTGGGTCGCTCGTCCGCGGGGGCGAGGGCGTCGGTGTGGCGGGTCTCCTGCTCCCACCCACTCCCCTGCTCCGCGCGTGCCCGCGCGAACGGCGTCGGCGCGCCCTTGGCGGCCTGGGTCAGCCGGGCGGCGCGGGCCGCGGGGGTCGACAGCTCGGGCTCCGGTGTCGGGGTCTCGTCCTCCGCCGCCTCGGCCTCCACCTCGGCGGCACCACGATCCGCCGGCGACGCGGACGCGGCCGGAGCGGCCGCGGTTCCGCGCGGCACGGGCACCGGGGCCTCGGCGGCCTGCTCGGCGCCGGGCACGGCAGCGGCCG
>NZ_JBHSQK010000067.1:0-42492 GCF_042658055.1 Pseudonocardia lutea | reverse complement strand
CGGCCGTCGGCTCGGCAGTCGTGGGTGCGACGGTGGGCTCGGCGGTCGTGGGCCCGGCAGCCGTGGGCCCGGCAGCCGTGGACTCGGCAGCCGTGGACTCGGCAGTCGGGGGTCCGACAGTGGGCCCGACAGCCGTGGGCTCGACAGTGGGCCCGGCGGTCGTGGGCTCGGCCGCGGCCGGCGCGTGCGGCGCACCGGCGGAGGTCGCGCTGCCGCCGGGGCCCGCCGCCCCGGCCGCGGACGCGGTACCCGGGTCCCGGCGGACCGACTCCTCCCTCGCCCGGGAACTTGTCCCGGAGATCGTCGCGGCGTCGTCGGGCCGAGCTGCCGCACGGTTCGCCTCCGCCTGGATGGCGGCGGCGTGCTCGGCGGCCGCGCGGTGGGCGCGGGCGCGGGCCAGCAGGACGTCGGACTGCACGGGCAACGGCGCGGTGTCGGCCTCGCGCACGGCCACCGCCTCGGCCACGGTCTGCCGGCGCGGCTGCTCGGCGGGCGGCGCCTCGGCAGCAGCCGGGGCCTCGGCACCGACGGCGACGGGAACGACCTCCGGCGCGGGACGCGGAGCGGGCATCTCGCCGACGGACTCGCCGGTCCAGTCGGCGTGGGTCGGCTCGACCTCCGGTCGCGTCTCCTGGACCTTCCGGGACCGCGCCCTGCCGCGCGCCGCCCGGACCGCGACGATCACGAGGGCGATCACCAGGGCCGCGACCCCGATGCCGAGCGGCACGAGGACGTCAGCCGAGAAGGCCTGCTCCATGGACGCGCACGCTACGCCGATCTACATCACGGTGTGCAACCGTTCTATCCGGAGCGTGACCCCGAGGTCGACCGGTCCGAACTGGTCACGTCCTCGCTCGCCGAGGGCCGCCCGGAGACCGGCGACGAACCGCCGGCCCCCTTCCGCTCCCCGGTGGACGCGCCGTTGCGGGAGTCCTCGGACGCGCCTGACCTGGCGTTTCGCGTGGATCCGGCGCCCTCCGGTGGAGCCGGCTTCGGCCGGACCGCGCCCACCTTGACGGTCTCGGACGCCTCGTCGGCGGGCGCGGCGGCCACGGGCTCGGCCTTCGCCGCGGGCGTGTCACCCGGCGTGTCAGCCCTCGGCGTGCGTGCGGCGGCAGTCGAGTTTTCAGCCGATCCGGTGTCCCCGGATCGCTTCGTGGGCGACAGCGCCGAGACCGCGGAGACCGCAACCGTGCGGTCCGGTTCCACCTGCCGCGCAGACGGGCCGGGCTTCTCGGCGTCCTCTTCGGACGAGGCGAGCGGCACCATGGTGGTGGCCGGCTCGGCCTGCTCCCGCGACTCCGGCCGGCTCTCGCCGCGGGCCTCGGAGGCGGGACGGAACAGGTCCCCGGCGGCCGAGTCCGACCCGGCGCCCGACCCCGCGCCGGTCTCCGGGCGACGCACGGCGGTGGTCTCCTCGGCCTGCGACGGCGCGGCGCCCGGCAGCGGCTGGGCGGCGGCGCCGGCGGCCGGCCCCTCGGCGGGGGCGGCGGGCGCGGGCTTGGGACGCGGGCTGGGCCGGACGGGCCGCTCGCTCCGCGTCTCCTCGCCCGTCGGCGCGGCCGGGGTCCCACTCGAGCCGCTCGTGGTCGCGGCGGGCGGGGTCACGGCGAACCGGGCGGTCGGGGCACCGAGCAGGCCTTCCAGCTGCCCGCGCAGCCGCGTCAGCTCGGCCACGACGGCGTCGCGCTGGCGGCTCAGCTCGGCGAGCTCGGACCGCGCGCTCTCCTGCTCCTTGCGGACCGCCGCGGCCTCGGCCTCGGCGTCCCGGCGGGCGGCGGCGCGGATCTCCTCGGCCTCCTCCTCGGCGGCCTGCAGGATGCTCTGCATCCGCTCGGTGAAGGAGCCGATCATGTCCGGCGACTCGGGGCCGCCGGGGCGCGGGCGCGGCGTGGGACGCGGGCGGGGTCCCGGGGGCGGACCCGGCTGCGGACCCATCGGCGGCATCGGGCCGATCGGGCGCCGGCCCGGGCCCATCCCGGGCTGTGGACCCACGGCGGGGAAGGGATGGCTGCGTACGGCGTCGAGGTCCGCGCGCATGCGGGCCAGGACCCGCTGCAGGCGCGCCACGTGCTCGTCGACCTGCCTGCGGTCGTAGCCGCGGAGCACGACGTCGAACCGCGGGGCACCGAGCGAGCGCTCACCCCCGTCAGCCGTCATGTCCCGACCCTTTCCGTCGCCGCCCGACCACTCACCTCGCCGAGGGTAGGGAGATCCGTACTCGCGTTCAGATGCGTTCACCCTAACGGAGCACGACTCCACCCGGCCAGTCGACTTGCGACAGCAGGCCGTGGAGTACTCACCCTCGCCACCGTCCCACGGCCTCCGACGCGCCTACCATCGGGACCGTGGACACCTCGCTCAAGTCGACGCTGCACCGGCGCGGCCTGCGGATGACGCCCCAGCGCCAGCTCGTCCTCGACGCGGTCCGCGAGCTGGGCCACGCCACCCCCGAGCAGATCTGCCAGCAGGTGCAACGGGCGGCGCCGGCGGTGAACATCACCACCGTCTACCGCACGCTCGACCTCCTCGAGGAGTTGCGGCTGGTCCGGCACACCCATCTCGGACACGGTGCGCCCACCTACTCCGAGCGGGAGCACGAGCACGTCCACCTCGTGTGCCACCACTGCGGCGCGGTGTCCGAGGCGCCCACCGCCCTGATGGAGGCGCTGGCCGACCGGCTGCGGGGGCAGGAGGACTTCGAGCTCGACGTCACGCACGTGGCACTGTCGGGCCGCTGCGCGACCTGCCGGGAGGCCGACCGGAAGCTGGCCGAGGAGCTCGAGCAGAAGGAGACGCGCGCGTGAGCGAGGCCCCCGAGGACACGGCCGGGCAGCCGGACCCCGACGCCGCCGTACCCGCCCACCGCGGCGACCCGCTCGCCGAACAGCGGGCCATGGCCCGGTCGGCCGCCGTGGTCGACCGGTCGCACCGCGGCGTGATCGCGGTACCCGGCGAGGACCGGCTCAGCTGGCTGCACCTGCTGCTGAGCCAGCACGTCAGCGAGCTGCCCGAGGGCGCCGGCACCGAGGCGCTGATCCTCGACGCGCAGGGCCGGGTGCTGCAGCACGCCCTCGTGTCGCACGTCGACAGCACGGTGTGGCTCGACACCGAGCAGGCCGACCTGGCCGGGCTGCTGGCGTACCTGCAGAAGATGGTGTTCTGGTCGAAGGTCGAGCCGCGGGACGCGACCGGCGAGCTGGCCGTGCTGTCCCTGGTGGGGCCGGACACCGCGGCGGTGCTCGCCGCGGCCGGCCTCCCGGTGCCCGAAGACGCGTACGCGAGCGCCGCCCTGCCCGAAGGCGGAGGGTTCGTCCGCCGCATGCCGTGGCCCGGACCCGACGCGGCCGACGTGCTCGTCCCGCGCGCCGACCGGGAGACCTGGTGGACGCGGCTCACGGCCTCCGGGGCACGCCCGGCCGGGGTGATGGCCTTCGAGGCACTGCGGGTCGAGGCGCGGCGCCCTCGCGTGCACCTCGACACGGACGACCGGACCATCCCGCACGAGGTCGACTGGATCCCGTCGGCCGTGCACCTCACCAAGGGCTGCTACCGCGGTCAGGAGACGGTCGCGCGGGTGGCCAATCTCGGCCGGCCGCCGCGCCGGCTGGTGCTGCTGCACCTCGACGCCGGCGACGAGGAGCTGCCGGTGACCGGCGATCCGGTCCTCCGGGAGGGCCGCACCGTCGGCCGTGTGGGCAGTGTCACACAGCACCACGAGCTGGGTTCGGTCGCGCTCGCCCTGCTGAAGCGGTCGGTGCCCGCCGACGCCGCGCTCGTCGCCGGGACCGACGAGCGCGCGTCGCCCGCGGCCATCGACCCGGACTCCTACGTCGCCGACGACGGTGCGCCACCGCCCGGACGCGCGGCCCAGCTGCGGGTGCGCTAACCGTCCCGCTGCCGGAGGGCGACCCCGCCCCAGAACTCGCGCAGCCGCGCGTAGCACTCGGCGGCCTCGTCGAGCTCGCCCGCGCGCAGCAGCCGCAGCGCGCGCCGGACCTCGCCGGCGGAGTCGTCGGCGCGCAGCGCGGCGTCGTCGAGGAGGTCGACGAGCCCGCCGTAGTCCAGCTCGACGATCGAGGTCCGGTCGAACCGCTCGAGCCAGCCGCGGGTCTCGGCGAGCACCTCCGCGGGGCCCTCGTCGCCGACCGCGCCGCGCACCACGCGCTCGGCCTGCCCGGCCCGGCCGAGGGCCTTCGCGATCGGCACCCGCCACCAGACGCGGCGCTGCGCGTCCAGCCTGACCTGCCGTTCCTCGGCGTCGACCAGGGCGAACCACGGCAGCGGGACGGTCCACGCCGCGGTCACGACGTGGGCCGCGGAGTCGCCGAGCTCGGCCACCGCCCGCTCCGCGCGGCGCCGCGCCGCGGCCTCGGGGACCACGAGCGCCGCCGACCGCAGCACCGGGTCCTCCTCAGCCAGGAAGCCGAGCACGGCGGCTGCGGCGCGCGGGCGGGTGTCGAGCGGGCAGACGAACGGCTCGCCGCCCTCGCCGCCGAGGACCAGGACGTCGACCGGGACGCCCGACCCGCCGCCGGCGTCGCCCGGGAGGAGCCGGCCGAGCAGCGTCGCCCGCAGGCACAGCTCGCGCTCCCGGTGCCCCGCCCGGTCCGGCCGGACGGCCCCCCGTGCGAGCCCCGCCCGCACCGCGGCGCCGGACGGGCCGTCGAAGGCGCGCAACGGCTCGTAGACCCGCAGGTAGGAGAGGAACGGCGACGGCACGGTCCGAGATCCTTCCGCACCCGCCCGCGCCGCGGGTACGGGCTCCGTACCTCGGGTGCGATCGCTCGCCCGGGCGACGCGCACGGAACTCGGTCACACCATCGATGCCACGTCGCACGCTCCCGGTGTCGCACGGTACTGTGGAGCCCAGGACAGTGATGACACAGACGGGGCCGCCGAGACATCCGGCCGCCCCTTCCCTGTTGTAAGGGGGACCAGCCATGGGGCGCGGACGAGCCAAGGCCAAGCAGACGAAGGTGGCCCGAGCGCTCAAGTACAGCTCCCCCACGATGGATCTCGATGCGTTGCAGCGAGAGATCGGCAGTGGGACGGCGGTAACCGACGACGACGAGTCGTACGACGAGTACGCCGACCGCTACGGGTCGTACGACGACGACGAGGACGACGAGCGCCGCTAGGTCGGCCCCGACCGCCCACCGCCGGGGCGGGCTGTTCAGCACCACCGCACGACACCGACGCACCTCCCACCCGTTCCCGGACGGGTGGGAGGGCTGCGTCGGGCCGGTGGTGCCCTCTCTCAGGGTCCTGCGGGACGTGAGCCTCCCCACGGTCACCGGCGCCGTTCCCGGGCGGTGGACGCCGCGGGTACCGGTCACGCTCCGCCATGGACGGTTCCGCCGCAGGTCGGAGCGCCTGCGCGGGCCCGGGCCGACACGCCGACGGCCACGCCTCCCGACGGGCGGGCACCGATCTTCACCCGATAGCCTCACGCCGACGAGAAGGCGGTGAGTGATGCGCGGGAACCTGTTCGCGGTGGCGGTCGACCTCGTGGTGCTGACCGTGCGCGATGACCAGCTGCACGTGCTGCTCGTCCGGCGCGGCGAGCGGCCGTACGAGAGCCACTGGGCGTTGCCGGGTGGTTTCGTCCGGGCCGAGGAGGACCTCGGGGACACCGCGGCACGCGAGCTCGCCGCGCAGACCGGCGCGGCGACCCAGGGCGCGGTGCAGGGCCACCTCGAGCAGCTCGGCGGGTACGCGGCGCCGGACCGGGACCCGCGTGGCCGGGTGCTGAGCATGGGGTACCTGGCGCTGCTCCCCGACATCCCGGACCCCGAGCCCGCGAACGGCCCGACGGCGGCGTTCCTGCCCGTCGAGGACGTCTACGGCCTGGCCTTCGACCACGACGCGATCCTCGCGGACGGCGTGGAGCGGGCGCGGGCGAAGCTCGAGTACACGACCCTGGCCGCGGCCTTCTGCCCGCCGGAGTTCACCGTGACCGACCTGCGCCGGGTGTACGAGGCCGTGTGGCGCACCGAGATCGACCCGCGCAACTTCCAGCGCAAGGTCACCTCCACGCCGGGCTTCCTGATCCCGACGGCCACCCGCGTGACGGGCGGCCGGGGCCGGCCGCCGCAGCTCTTCCGCCGCGGCCCGGCCACCGCGCTGCACCCGCCGATGCTCCGCGAGCCCGCCGCCCTCGCCCACACCCACGCCTGACCGCCGCAGTAGGGATCCATAACGCGTCCGGAGCCCCGGTCGGGAACGCAGTAGGGATCCGTAACGCGCGGAGCCCCGTCCAGGAGCGCAGTTCGGATCTTCGACGCGCGCCGGAGAGCGGGCAGGACGTGCGCCGGGAAGCCCCGGGGGCGGTGGCGACCGGGTCGCTCAGAAGCGGGGGTGCTCGCCCACCAGCTGCACCCGGGTGCCGGCCTCGCCGGCGCCCTCGCCCTCGGCGCGCCGGACGTCGCCGAGCACCCAGGCCGGCACGTGCCGGGCGGTGAGGACGGCGAGGGCGCGGTCGACGTCGTCCGGCGGCAGCACCGCCACCATGCCGACGCCCATGTTGAAGGTCTTCTCCATCTCGGCGCGCTCGACCCGGCCGCGGCCCTGGATCAGCTTGAACACCTGGTCCGGCGTCCACGACCCGCGGTCGGCGACGGCGACGAGGCCCTTGGGCAGCACCCGCTCGAGGTTGCGCGCGAGCCCGCCGCCGGTGATGTGCGCGAAGGTCCGCACCCCGGTCTCGGCGGCCAGCGCCAGGCAGTCCCGCGCGTAGATCCGGGTGGGGGTGAGCAGCTCCTCGCCGAGGGTGTGGCCGAACTCCTCCACGTGCCCGTCGAGCGGCATCCGGGCGATGTCCAGCAGGACGTGACGGGCCAGCGAGTAGCCGTTGGAGTGCAGGCCGGAGGACTCCATCGCGATGAGCACGTCCCCGGGCCGGACCCGCTCCGGCCGCAGCATCGTCTCGGCCTCGACGATCCCGACGCCGGTGGCCGACAGGTCGTACCCGCCGGCCTCCATCAGCCCCGGGTGCTCCGCGGTCTCGCCGCCGAGCAGCGCGCACCCCGCCTGCTGGCAGCCCTCGGCGATGCCCTTGACGATCGTGGCGACCTGCGTGGGCACCAGCTTGCCGACGGCGATGTAGTCCTGCAGGAACAGCGGCTCCGCCCCGCAGACCACCAGGTCGTCGACCACCATCGCGACCAGGTCGAGGCCGATGGTGTCGTGCTTGTCCATCGCCTGCGCGATCGCGACCTTGGTGCCCACCCCGTCCGTCGACGCGGCCAGCACGGGCTCGGTGTACTTGCCGAGCTTCGGTGCGAACAGCCCGGCGAACCCGCCGATCCCGCCCATCACCTCGGGGCGGGTGGCCTTCTCGGCGTAGGGCCGGAGCTGCTCGACGGCCTCCTCACCCGCCTCGATGTCCACGCCCGCGGCGGCGTAGCTGGCACGCGGGTCCTGCTCGGGGGTCGACGGAGGGGTCGGCATGGGACGGGCTCTCGTTCCTTCGGGGGAGGTCTCGGACACGGGGGCACCCGCGTCCGCCGGATCGGCGAGGGTGTGCCGCTCCGGCCGCCCGGTCCGCTGGTGGCGTCCCGGGCCGGGACAGGCCTCAGGGCCTGTTCAGGGCTTCCGCAGCACCGTAGCCGACGGAGAGGGGCGCCGGGGTGTCCCGGCCGTTCTCCCGCAGCGGTCCGGGGTCGCCGGAGGCCGCACCCGCGGCGTCGAGCGCCGGGGCCTCGAGGAGGTGCTTGCCCAGCCGGGCCTCCTCGGGCAGCGGGATCGGGTACTCGCCGTCGAAGCAGGCGCAGCACAGCCGGCTGCGGGGCTGCTCGCTGGCGGCGACCATGTTGTCCACCGACACGTACGCGAGCGAGTCCGCGCCGATGGAGCGCCGCACGCCCTCGGTGTCCAGCCCGCTGGCGACGAGCTCCGCGCGGCTGGCGAAGTCGATGCCGTAGAAGCAGGGCCAGCGCACCGGCGGCGAGGCGATCCGGACGTGCACCTCGAGCGCCCCGGCCTCGCGCAGCATCCGGACGAGCGCGCGCTGGGTGTTGCCGCGGACGATCGAGTCGTCCACCACGACCAGGCGCTTGCCGCGGATGACGTCGCGCAGCGGGTTGAGCTTGAGCCGGATGCCGAGCTGGCGGATGGTCTGCGAGGGCTGGATGAAGGTCCGGCCGACGTAGGCGTTCTTGACCAGGCCCTGGCCGTAGGGGATGCCGGAGCCCTGGGCGTAGCCGATGGCGGCGGGGGTGCCGGACTCGGGGACCGGGATCACCAGGTCCGCCTCGACCGGGTCCTCCTCCGCGAGCCTGCGGCCGATCTCGACGCGCGCCGCGTGCACCGACCGGCCGGAGATCGTGGTGTCCGGGCGGGCCAGGTAGACGTACTCGAAGACGCAGCCCTTGGGCTCGGGCGCCGCGAAGTGCGCGCTGCGCATGCCGTCCGCGTCGATGGCGAGCAGCTCGCCCGGCTCGACCTCGCGGACCATCGACGCACCGACGATGTCCAGCGCGGCGGTCTCGCTGGCGACGACCCAGCCCCGCTCCAGCCGGCCCAGGACGAGCGGGCGGACGCCGTGCGGGTCGCGGGCGGCGTAGAGGGTGCTCTCGTCGGCGAACACGAAGGAGAAGGCGCCGCGCACGCGCGGCAGCAGCCGCATCGCGGCCTCCTCGACGCCGGTGTCGGCGGAGGTGGCGGCGAGCAGCTCGGCGACCAGGTCCGAGTCCGTGGTGGCCTGCACGGCGTCGCGGCCCTTGTCCTGCAGCTTCCCGACCTCGTCGCGCAGCTCCGCGGTGTTCACCAGGTTGCCGTTGTGGCCGAGGGCCAGGCCGCTGCCGGTGGCGGTGGTGCGGAAGACCGGCTGCGCGTTCTCCCAGGTCGTGGACCCGGTGGTGGAGTAGCGGCAGTGGCCGACGGCCAGGTGGCCGCGCAACGACGAGAGGGTCTGCTCGTCGAAGACCTGGCTGACCAGGCCCAGGTCCTTGAAGACGACCATCCGGCGGCCGTCCGAGACGGCGATGCCGGCGGCCTCCTGCCCGCGGTGCTGCAGGGCGTAGAGGCCGTAGTACGTCAGCTTGGCGACGTCCTCCCCGGGAGCCCAGACGCCGAAGACGCCGCACTCCTCCTTGGGGGAGTCGTCGAGCTGACGAGGGGTGGGTTCGTCGGAGTGGACGGGGGTCTCGTTCCGGCTGGAACTCAACGCACTCGCTCCTCGGGGCACTCGGTGTCGCAGGCTACTCGATCGTACGCCGCCGCAGGCCCGGAACCCATCCGGCGGGACCGGCGTCACCGAACCACCGGCCCTGACCCAGGTCACACCCGAGCCGCCGCAGCCGGTCCGCCTGCACGTCCGTCTCCACCCACTCGGCGGTGACCTCGAGGCCGAGCGCGTGCGCCATCGCCACCAGCGATCCGACGATGCTCTCGTCGACGGGGTCCGGCCGCTCGTGCCGGAGCCCGTCGATGAACGAGCCGTCGATCTTCAGCGCGTGCACCGGCAGCCGGCGCAGCCAGGCGAGGCTGGAGTAGCCGGTGCCGAAGTCGTCGAGCGCGAGCCGCACCCCCGCGGCGCGCAGCGCCGACAGGGCGTCCATGGAGGCGGGCTCGTCGCCCAGGACGGCCTGTTCGGTGATCTCCAGCTGCAACCGGTCCGGGGCCAGCCCGGTCTCCGCGAGCAGGCTCACGACCTCCTCCACGAAGCCCTGCTCCGGCAGCTGCACCGGGGAGACGTTGACGCTCACGTACGGCGCGTCGATCCCCAGCTCCTCCTGCCAGGACGCCGCCTGCCGGCACGCCTCGCCCAGCACCCACCGGCCGAGCGGCACGATCGCCCCGCTGCGCTCGGCGAGCTCGATGAACCGGCCCGGACCGAGCAGCCCCTGCTCCGGGTGCTCCCAGCGGACCAGGGCCTCGACGCCGCGCACCGAGCGGTCCGCCAGCCGCACCAACGGCTGGTAGGCCAGCCGGAACTGGTCCCCCTCGACCGCCCCGCGCAGGCCGGCGAGCAGCGCGAACCGGGCCGCCTCGCCCGCGTCGCGCTCGGGGTCGAACACCGCCCGGGTGCCGCCGCCCTGGCCCTTCGCCCAGGACAGCGCCACGCCCGCCGCGCGCTCCAGCTCCGACGGGCACTCGGCCGCGGTGCCGCCCTCCGCGATCCCGATGCTCGCCGTGACCCCGATCCACCGGCCCGCGACGTGGAACGGCGCCGCGAGCGCCTCCAGCAGCCGGTCCGCGACCGCGCACACCTCGCCGACGCCCTCGGGGTCGGTCAACAGCACGGCGAACTCGTCGCCCCCGGTGCGGGTGACCAGGTGCGGGCCGGCCGCGGTGCGCAGCCGGGCGGCCAGCGCCGCGAGCAGCGCGTCGCCGACGGCGTGCCCGTGGATCTCGTTGATCCGGCGGAAGTCGTCGACGTCGATCGCGCACAGCCCGACCCGGGTGGCCGAGCCGGCGAACGCCTGCCGCACGGCCTCCTCGGTGATGTCCCGGTTCGGCAGCCGGGTGAGCCGGTCCCGCGAGGAGGCCTCGACCAGCCGGGTGCGCAGCCGGTACCGCTCCGAGACGTCCTCGATCACGCCGATGAGGTGGCTGGGCCGGCCGGTGTCGTCCCGGATCAGCGAGCCGGTGACGTGCCCCCAGACGTACATCCCGGTCGGCCCCGCGAACCGGACGTCGATGCTCACCGTGTCCGGGGTGCCGGAGACCAGGCTGCGGTAGGCGGCGTCGAAGGCCTCGTAGTCGTCCGGGTGGACGAAGTCGGAGACCGGCCGCGGCAGGACCGGGCGCTCCAGCATGCCCAGCATCCGGCAGGCGGCCGGGTTGAGGTCGACGACCTGGCCGTCGAGCGTCGCGATGGCGATCCCGACCGGGCCCTGGGTGTAGATCGTGCGGTAGTGCGCCTCGCTCTCCGCGAGCGCCTTCTCGACGTCCCGGCGGGCCCGCAGCGTGGCCCGCATGAGGTCCTCCTGCGCCTGGTGGGCGCGGAAGCGCAGGGCGCCGGCGAACCCGGCGGCCAGCTCGTCGAGCGCGAGGGACAGCCGCTGCCGGTCCGTCGGGGAGGTCAGGCCGAGCGCGCCCGGCCCGGCCTCGCGCAGAAGCCGGACGGTGCCGGGCAGGACGTCCTCCGGCGCGGCCCCCACCAGGCCCGCCCGGTCCCCGCAGAAGCCCGACGCGGCCAGGTCGGCCCCGATCCCGCGCACGGCCAGCGGCCAGAAGGGCTCGGCCCGCAGCGCGGAGCCCAGCCGGGTGAGCAGCGTCGCGAGCACGCCCGCGTCCTCGACGGCGGCGTTCGGGAGGAGCTCGGCCCAGCGCTCGGCGAGCGAGCGGAGCTCCGGCCCGGGCTGCTCGCCGAGGATCCCGCCGAGCCCGCCGATCGCACCCGCGGCGGCCGTGCGCAGCAGTCCGGACGGCAGGTCGTCAGGGCTCGAGAGGTTACCCGCTGCCACCACGCAGCCACCTCCCGTCACCAGTCGGGCCCGTCCGTGTACCGATCGGGGCAATCTTCGACCTCGCGACGCCGTTTCGCCACCAGGATGGCGCAGGCATCGCCCGTTCGGGGACGCGACGGGCCTCCCGGACGGCGGTCCTCAGCGCAGCGGGAGCAGCGCACCGACCTCCGGGGCGCGTGACCCCGACGCGCTCACGGTGCCCGATCCGACGGCATCCGTCCAGTTCAGACGCCCCGTGGCGAGCGCGAGCCAGGTCCGGGCGTCCGTCTCGACGATGTTCGGCGGGGTGCCGCGGGTGTGTCGGGGCCCCTCGATGCACTGGATCGCCGCATAGGGCGGGATCCGGACCTCGACGCTCCGTCCGGGGGCGCGTTCGGCCAGGGCCGCCAGGGACTCCTTGACGGCCTCCTTGATCACGCCGCGTGGCGGGGCGGCGCCGCCCGCCAGCCACGCGTCGAGCAGGTCCGCCCCGCCCCCGGGGCCGGTCACAGGGTCTCGGCGCCCGCCCGCGCCTCGCGGTCGGCCTCGAAGAGCGCCGGCAGGGTGCCCTCCCACGCCGCGCGCAGCTCGGCGAGCGGCAGGACGGCGACGCCGGCGATCCCCAGCTCGGCGCCCGCCGGCTCGGCCGCGCCCACGACGCCGAGGCGCTCGGCCGGGACGCCGGCCTCGGCGGCCGCCGTGAGCAGGGCCCTGGCGGCCTGGGGGGCCACCGTGACGAGCACCCGGCCGGTGCTCTCGGAGAACAGCGCCACGAACGGGTCCACCGCCTGCGCGGCCGGCAGCGCGACGGACGCGCCGTGCCCGCCGATCAGCGCCGCCTCGACCAGGGCCTGGGCCAGGCCGCCGTCGGAGAGGTCGTGGCTGCCGGTGAGCACGCCGGCCTGCGCCACCAGCAGCTCCGCCAGCCGCTGCTCGTGCGCGAGGTCGACGGCCGGGGGCTCGCCGCCCAGGTGCCCGTGCGCGACGTGCGCCCACTCGCTGCCGCCCAGCTCGTCGGCCGTGGACCCGAGCAGGACGACGACGTCGCCCTCGCGGCGGAAGCCGGACGGGATGCGGGCGGCCACGTCGTCGATCACCCCGAGCACGCCCACCACGGGCGTCGGCAGGATCGCCTGGGTGCCGGTCTGGTTGTAGAAGCTCACGTTCCCGCCGGTGACCGGGATGCCGAGCTGCGCGCAGCCGTCGGCCAGCCCGCGGACGGCCTCGGAGAACTGCCACATGACGTGCGGGTCCTCCGGCGAGCCGAAGTTCAGGCAGTTGGTCACCGCGAGCGGCACGGCGCCGGAGGTGGCGACGTTCCGGTACGCCTCGGCCAGCGCGAGCTGCGCCCCCGCGTAGGGGTCCAGTGCGGCGAACCGGGCGTTGCAGTCGGTGGCCACGGCGATCCCGCGGCCGGTGGTCTCGTCGACGCGGACCACGCCGGCGTCGGCGGGCTGCGCGGCGGCGGTGTTGCCGCGGACGTAGCGGTCGTACTGGTCGGTGACCCACGCGCGGCTGCACAGGTTCGGCGAGGCCGCCATGCGCAGGATCTCGGCGCGCAGCTCCGACGGCGCCGAGGGCCGGGGCAGCGCGGCCGGCGAGTTCGCCACCAGCTCGTCCTGCCCCTTGCCCCGCAGGACCGGCCGCTCGTAGACGGGCCCGTCGTGCGCGACGGTCCGCGGCGGCACGTCGACCACGGTCTCGCCGTGGAAGTCGATGACCAGCCGGTCCCCGTCGGTGACCTCGCCGATCACGGTGGCGAGGGTGTCCCACCTGCGGCACACCGCCATGAACGCCTCGACGTTCTCCGGCTTCACGACCGCGCACATCCGCTCCTGCGACTCGCTGGAGAGGATCTCGGCCGGGGTCATGCCGGTGGCGCGCAGGGGGACGGCGTCGAGGTCGATGTGCATGCCGCCGTCGCCCGCGCTGGCCAGCTCGGAGGTGGCGCAGGAGAGGCCGGCGCCGCCGAGGTCCTGGATGCCGACGACCAGGCCGGCGTGGAACAGCTCCAGGCAGCACTCGATGAGGACCTTCTCGGTGAACGGGTCGCCCACCTGGACGCTCGGCAGCTTCTTGCGGCCGGTGCCCTCGCCGAAGGTCTCGCTGGCCAGCACGGACACGCCGCCGATGCCGTCGAGCCCGGTGCGCGCGCCGAACAGGATGATCTTGTTGCCGGTGCCGGACGCGAACGCCAGGTGCAGGTCCTCGGTCCGCATCGCGCCCACGCACAGGGCGTTGACCAGCGGGTTGCCGGCGTAGCTGGGGTCGAAGACGACCTCGCCGCCGACGTTGGGCAGACCCAGGCAGTTGCCGTAGCCACCGACCCCGGCGACCACGCCGGGCAGCACCCGGGCGGTGTCCGGGGCGTCGGCCGGGCCGAAGCGCAGCGGGTCGCCGACGGCGATCGGCCGCGCGCCCATCGCCATGATGTCCCGGACGATCCCGCCCACGCCGGTCGCCGCGCCCTGGTAGGGCTCCACGTACGACGGGTGGTTGTGCGACTCGACCTTGAACGTGACGGCCCAGCCGTCGCCGATGTCGACCACCCCGGCGTTCTCGCCGATGCCGGCGAGCATCCGCTCGCGCATGGCCTCGGTCGTGGTCTCGCCGAAGTAGCGCAGGTGGACCTTGGAGGACTTGTAGGAGCAGTGCTCGCTCCACATCACGGAGTACATGGCCAGCTCGGCGTCCGTGGGCCGGCGCCCCAGGATGTCCCGGATGCGGGCGTACTCGTCGTCCTTGAGGCCGAGCTCGCGGTACGGCTGCGCCTGGTCGGGCGTGGCCGCCGCGGCCGCGACGGTGTCGAGGGGGAGGTCGGTGACGGTGCGGGCGTCGAGCTCGGTCACGGGTACCAGCGTAAACGCCGCGGGAGACCACCTCCGCGAGCCGTCCGTCACCCCGCGCGGTCACGCGGTCCGTCCGAGCCGCGACCGGCCGGCGGTACCGGCCGTTCGGCCCAGTCCCCGGAGGCCCGGATCCCGGTACCGTCGCTCACGGGTGCGGGAGGAGGCCGGTCGTGTCGAAGGTCGTGCTGCGGGTCGCGCAGGTCGTCGGGGTGCTGGTGCTGGCGGGGATCGCGATCGGCGTGGCCGTCGGGCTGGTGCAGTGGCTGCTCGGGATCGCGCTGATCGTCGCGATCCCGGTGGGCGCCTACTGGATCTACAAGCAGGTCAGGGCGCGCAGGCAGCCCCCGGCACTGGCCGCGGGTGCGCCCGCGACGCTCGGCCGCGCCGCCCCCGCGGACCGGCGTGCCGAGCTGGAGGGGCGCGCGGTGATCGACGCCGCCGGCCGCTGCGGCTGGTGCGGCTCGGCGACGCTGCACAAGGACGAGTTCGGCTTCCCGACCACGCCGCTCAAGTACCACCGCGCCGAGATCGAGGCGATGCTCTGACCGGCGCGGCGGCGCCGCTCAGCTGCCGGGCAGCTTGACCACGCTGACGAAGAAGTGGTCGATCTGCTTGATGGCCTCGATGAAGCCGTCGAAGTCCACCGGCTTGGTCACGTAGGCGTTGGCGTGCAGCTGGTAGCTGCGCAGCACGTCCTCCTCCGCCTGGGACGTGGTGAGCACGATGACCGGGATGGAGCGCAGCTTCTCGTCCGCCTTGACCTCGGCGAGCACCTCGCGGCCGTCGCGGCGCGGGAGGTTGAGGTCGAGCAGGATCAGGTCCGGCCGCGGGCGGTCCTCGTACGGCGGCTCGTTGCGCAGGTAGGCCAGCGCCGCCGCGCCGTCGGTGACGACGTCGAGCCGGTTGTGCAGGTGCTCCTCGAAGGCCTCGCGGGTCATGAGGACGTCGCCCGGGTCGTCCTCGACCAGCAGGACGTTGACGATGCGGGCGGGGTCGGTGAGCGCTTCGCTCATCACGGGGACTCCTTGCTCGGGACCGCCCCGGCGAGGGCCGGGTCGGCGGGGGGCGGGTCGGCCGGGGACACCGGCAGGGTCAGGCGGATGGTGGTGCCGGGCTCCTCGGGCGCGCCGTGGTCGACCCAGATGCGGCCGCCGTGGAACTCGACGATCTTCTTCGCCAGGGCGAGGCCGATGCCGGTGCCGGCGTAGACCTCCCGGCCGTGCAGTCGCTGGAAGATCACGAAGATCTTGTCGGCGAACTCGGGCTCGATGCCGATGCCGTTGTCCGACACCCAGACCTCCCACTCGTCGCCGCGCCGGACGGCGCCGATGCGCACCACCGGCGGCACGTCCGTGCGGTGGAACTTCAGCCCGTTGCCGATCAGGTTCATCAGCAGCTGCTGGACGAGCGAGGGATCGCCGGGGACGGTCGGCAGGCCCTCGTCGATCACGACCTCGCCGCCGGTCTCCTCCACCGCGGAGGCGAGCTGCGCGGCGGCGGCCCGCGCGACCCGGCCGAGGTCGACGGGCTCGAAGCCGGTCGTCGTGCGGCCGACCCGGGAGAAGGCCAGCAGGTCGTTGATCAGCCGCTGCATGCGCTGGGCGCCGTCCACGGCGAACTCGATGTACTGGTCGGCCCGCTCGTCGAGCTTGCCGCCGTAGCGCCGCTGCAACAGCTGGCAGAAGCTGGAGACCTTGCGCAAGGGCTCCTGCAGGTCGTGGCTGGCGACGTAGGCGAACTGCTCCAGGTCGCGGTTGGACCGCTCGAGGTCGCGGGTCCGGTCGTCGAGCTTGGAGTTGGCCTCCTGCAGCTCGTCGACCTCGCGCTGGATGTGGGCGCGCATGGCCTCCACGTCGGCGCCGAGCGCCACGAGCTCGCGGGGCCCGCTGCCGAGGACGTGCGTGCTCACCCGCCCCTCGACGACCTGGCGGGTCTGCTCGGCCAGCCGGCGGATCGGCTTGAGGATGACCTTCCGCAGCCCGAGCGCGGCCAGCAGCAGGAACACCGCGGCCACGATCGTGATGGTGATGCCGACGACGGCCAGGAACGTGATCGCGCCGTCGAGCTGCTGCCGGGCGGTCTGCCGCTCGTCCCGCAGGTCGTCGACCAGGGCGCCGGAGGCGGCCCGGACCCGCTCGAACAGCAGGCGGCCCTGCTGGGCGTCCGGGGTGGGCGCACCCGCGCGGGCGGCGGCGATCGTGGGCTCGGCGTAGTCCCGGCGCCAGGTGTCCGCGGCCGTCTCGACCTCGGTCAGCGCGGTGCCGAGTCCCGCGCCGGGCAGGGTCCGCTCGAGCGGCTGCAGCTGCGCGACCGCGGCCGCCTCGGCCGCACGACCGTCGACGTAGGGGGCCAGGAACTCGTCGGCGGACAGGATGGTGAACCCGCGGACACCGATCTCCTGGTCCAGCAACGCCGACGACAGGTCCTGGCTGGCCGTGACGGCGGGCGCGACCTCGTCGTACAGCACGGTGCGGGCGTCGGCGATCCGGACGACGGCCCAGGCCCCGAGCGCGACGGCGAGCAGCGAGAGCAGCCCGAGGACCGTCGCGCCCACGGTGAACCACCGGCGCAGGGTCCAGCGCTGGGCGGCCTCCTCCAGCGCCGCGGAATCCAGGCGCAGCCGCATCGAGCCCCGGCGGCGGGGCGGTGCGGGGGCGCTCACGCCTCGGCCGCGAGGTCGGACAGCAGGAGCATGGCGACGTCGTCGGCGAGCGGACCGCCGTTGATCCGCTCGACGTGCTCGACCAGCCTGCCCGGAAGCTCGGACATCGGCGTGTCCCGCTCCTTCCCGAGCACCTCGACCAGCCCCTCCTGCCAGAGCAGCTCGTCCGGCCGGACGCCCCGCCCCTCGATCAGTCCGTCCGTGAACAGCAGCAACGCCCACCCCGGGGGCAGCTCCAGGACCTCCGGTTCCCACTTCGCGTCCCGCAGCACGCCGAGCGGCACACCGACCCGGGGGCGCAGCGACACCGGTTCGGGCCGCAGCGAGACGGGCGGCGGGTGACCGGCGGCCCGGATCAGCACCCGGTCGCGGCCCTCGGCGGTCCGGTCGATCCGCAGGGTGCAGACGGTGGTGAACAGGGTGCGCTCGTGCCGCTCGCTGACCAGCACCTCCTGCAGGTTCGGCAGGATCTGCGGCTCGTCGACCCCGGCCAGCACCAGCGCGCGCCAGGACACCCGCAGGAGGGCGCCGAGCGCCGCCTCGTCCGGCCCGTGGCCGGACACGTCGCCGATGATCGCGTGCACCGTGCCGGACGGGCTGCGGACCGCGTCGAAGAAGTCCCCGCCGATCACCGCGCGGGTCCGCCCCGAGCGGTAGAAGGAGCGGCCGTGGACCGAGCTGCCGTCGAGCAGCAGCGAGGGCAACAGGCCGCGCTCCAGGCGCACCGACTCCGCCGCCACGAGCTGCTCCTCGCGCAGCCGGACCATGCTGGCCTCGGCCCGCCGGCGCTCGACGGCGTAGCGGATCGCCCGGATCAGCACCGCGCCGTCGGCCTTGTTCTTGACCAGGTAGTCCTGGGCGCCGACCCCGACCGCGGCGATGCCGAGGTGCTCGTCGTCGAGCCCGGTGAGCACGCAGACCGCGGCCGACGGGTCCGCCTGGAGCACCTCGCGCAGCCCGTCGAGCCCGCTGACCCCGGGGAGGTTCAGGTCCAGAAGCACACAGTCGGCGGCCGGCAGCAGGTTCCGCTCGACCACGGCCCGCACCGACTCGGCCACGGTGACCCGGACGGACGGGTCGACCTCGGCGAGCAGTTCCTGCACGAGGAAGACGTCGCCCGGGTCGTCCTCGACCAGCAGGACCCGGTGGCCGGCGGCTCCGGGCAGGGGTCGGGTCACGAACGGCCTCTCGGTCGGTGGAGCGGACCGCCAGCCTAATGGGCCCGGGACGATCTCAGGCTGCGGGAGCACCCGCGAGCGCGCCCAGGACCGAGGTGAACAGACCGAGGCCCTGCTCGGAGGGTCCGGTGAGCAGGTCGATGGCGTGTTCCGGGTGCGGCATGAGGCCCACGACCCGGCCGTTCTCCGATGCGACGCCGGCGATGTCGGCGACCGAGCCGTTGGGGTTGCCGCCGACGTAGCGGAACACCACGCGGCCCTCGGCCTCCAGGGCCTTCAGCGTCTCGGGCGCCGCGACGAACCGGCCCTCGGCGTTCTTCACCGGGACGAGGATCTCCTCGCCCCGGACGAACCCGCGGGTCCAGGCGGTGTCGGCGTTCTCGACGCGGAGCTTCTGGTCCCGGCAGACGAAGTGCAGCTTCTCGTTGCGGGTCAGCGCGCCCGGCAGCAGGCCGGCCTCGCAGAGGATCTGGAAGCCGTTGCAGATGCCGAGCACGGGCAGCCCCTCGGCCGCGCCCGCGACGACCTCGCGCATGATCGGCGCGAGGCTCGCGATCGCCCCGGCCCGCAGGTAGTCGCCGTAGGAGAAGCCGCCGGGCACCACCACGGCGTCGACCCCGCGCAGGTCGTGGTCGCCGTGCCAGAGGGCGACGGGCTCGGCCCCGGCGTACCGGACCGCACGCGAGGCGTCGACGTCGTCGAGCGTGCCGGGGAAGGTGATGACCCCGATCCGCGTGCTCATACCCTCGTCACCGTCCAGTCCTCGATCACCGGGTTGGCCAGCAGGTCCGCGGCGATGCGGTGCAGGGTCTCGTCGTCGACCGAGTCGTCCACCTCGAGCTCGAAGTGCTTGCCCTGCCGCACCTCGATCCCGGACACGCCGATCCGGGTGAGGGCCCGCGAGACCGCCTGGCCCTGCACGTCCAGGATCTCGGGCTTGGGCATCACGTCCACGACCACTCTCGCCACGCCGTCAAGCCTACGGTGAACAGGGATGACGACGCCGCCCCGGCCGGGTGAGGCTGGTGACATGCGGCTGCTGGTGCTCGGCGGGACGGTGTTCCTCTCACGCGCGGTCGCGGCGGCCGCGGTGGGCGCGGGCCACGAGGTGGTGTGCGCGGCGCGCGGGCGTTCCGGGTCGGTGCCGGCGGGGGCGGAGCTGGTCGAGGTGGACCGCGACGTGTCGCACGCCCCCCTGCGCGGCAGCCGGTTCGACGCCGTCGTCGACGTCGCCACGATGTCGCTGCCGTGGGTGCGCGACGCGCTCGCCGCGGTCGACGCCGGGCACTGGACCTTCGTCTCCTCGATCAACGCCTACGCGGACACCGCGACCCGCGGGCAGACGGCCGCCGCTCCCCTGCTGGCCCCGCGCAGCGACGTGTCCGCCACCACCCCCGAGGACCCCGAGCTCTACGGCACGGTCAAGGTCGCCTGCGAGGAGGCGGTCCGGGCGGCGTACGGCGACCGGGCCCTGGTGGTGCGCGGCGGGCTGATGTGCGGGCCGGGCGACGTCTGGGACCGGTTCGGGTACTGGGCGGCGCGGTTCGCCCGCGGCGGGCGGGCCGTGGTGCCGGAGGTGCCGGGGCATCCCGCGCAGGTCGTCGACGTGCGGGACCTCGCGGAGTGGATCGTGCGCAGCGCCGAGCAGGGGCTCGGCGGGACGTTCGACGGCACCGCGCCGGGCACCACCCTGGCCGCCCTGCTCGACGAGGTGGCCGCGGCCGTCGGCGCACCCGACCTGGAGCTCGTCGGGCGCCCGGCCGAGGAGCTGGCCGCGGCGGGGGTGGGCATCTGGGCCGGACCGCGGTCGCTGCCGCTCTGGCTGCCGGAGTCCCACTGGGGGATCGTCGACCGGGACGTCTCCGCGACCCTCGCGGCCGGGTTCACCGCCCGCCCGCTCGCCGAGACCGCCCGGGCGGCGCTGGCGTGGGAGCGCGAGCTCGGCGCGGACCGGCCCCGGGTCGCGGGCCTCACCGCGGCCGAGGAGGCCGCCCTGCTGTAGCCCGCCCGTGCCCGCCGCCGCGGACGGGAGCAGGGTGGGGGCATGCAGCTCACGCACTACGGCCACGCCTGCGTGCTGGTCGACACCGGCTCCGCCCGCCTGCTGTTCGACCCCGGCGCCTTCTCCACCGGCTTCGAGCCGCTGACCGGGCTCGACGCGATCCTGGTGACCCACCAGCACTTCGACCACCTCGACGCCGACCGGCTCGCGGCGCTGCTGCGCGCCAACCCGGACGCCCGGCTGATCGTCGACGCCGGCACCGCCGAGCAGCTCGACGGCCCGCCCCACGAGACGACCGCGCCGGGCGCCGTGCTCGAGGTCGCCGGTGCGCGGGTCGAGGTCGTCGGGAACGGCGACCACGCGGTGATCCACCCCGACATCCCCCTCGTCCGCAACAACGGCTACCTCGTCGACGACACCCTGCTGCACCCCGGCGACGCCTACGTCCCGCTGCCCGAGGGCCGCGACCCCGTCGACACCCTGCTGCTGCCGACCGGCGCGCCGTGGCTCAAGGCCGGCGACGCCGTGGACTACCTGCGCGCGATGAGCCCACGCACCGCCGTGCCGATCCACGAGGCCGTGCTCGCGAACCCGGCGATGCACTACGGCCTGTTCACGAACCTCGCCCCCGCGCAGACCCGGGTCGCGGTGCTCGACCGCGAACGAGCGACGACCGTCTAGGAGAACCGCCCGGGGAGGCGGCGTGCTGCGCGATCATCACCCGCACCGGAACCCCGAGGAACGGAGCACGCGTGAGCCGCCACATCCAGGTCACCTTCGACGCCCGCGACCCGCGGGCGCTGTCCACCTTCTGGCGCGAGGTCCTGGGCTACGTGCACCCCGGCCCGCCCGGCGTCGAGCTCGCCGCGGGCGCCGATCCGCTGGCGGCCTGGGACGACTTCCTCGCCCGGATCGGTGTGCCCGAGGAGCAGCGCAACTCGCGCTCGGCGATCGAGGACCCGGACGGGCAGGGTCCCCGCCTCTTCTTCCAGCGGGTGCCGGAGGACAAGGTCGCCAAGAACCGCGTCCATCTCGACGTCCGGGCGGCTCCGGGCCTGCAGGGCGAGGAGCGGATGGCGGCGCTCGAGGCCGAGTGCGCGCGGCTCGTCGCGCTGGGGGCGACGCGGATCGGTCGCGCCGAGCCCGAGCCCCCGATGAGCGCGGGGTTCGTCGTGATGGCCGACCCCGAGGGCAACGAGTTCTGCCTGGACTGATCCGACCGGCCCCTTGACCTCGACCCGACTTCAGCTCCGAGGGTGGACGCGTCGACGGTCGGAGGAGGAGACGTGCTGGTCATCAGGGTGGAGGAGTTCGGCGGCCCCGAGGTGCTGCGGCCGGTGGAGGCACCGGACCCGGTCGCGGGACCGGGCGGGGTCGTGGTGGCGGTGGAGGCCGCGGGAGTGCTCACCCTCGACACGATCATCCGGCGCGGGGACGCCGGCCCGCGGTTCGCGACCCCGCTCCCCTACGTCCCGGGGCGCGGGGCGGCGGGCCGGGTCCGGGCGGTGGGCGAGGGCGTCGACCCGGGGTGGCTCGGGCGGCGGGTGCTGGCCGACGTCGAGGGCGGGGCGTACGCCGAGCAGCTCGCCGCGCCGCTGACCTCCGTCCTCCCGGTGCCCGACGGGCTCGACGCGGCCGAGGCGATGGTCATGCTGCACGACGGCGGCACCGCGCTGGCGCTGTTCGGCGACGTCGGCGTCCGGCCCGGCGAGCTCGTGCTGGTGCTGCCGGCGGCGGGAGGGGTGGGCAGCCTGCTCGTGCAGCTCGCCCGGGCGACGGGGGCGCGGGTGCTCGCGGCGGCGCGGGGCACGGAGAAGCTCGCGCTGGCCCGCTCGCTCGGCGCGGACCTCGCCGTGGACTACGGCGAGCCCGGCTGGGCCGACGCCGTCCGGCGGCGGGTCGGACAGGTCGACGTCGTGCTGGACGGGGTCGGCGGCGAGCTGGGCCGGGTCGCGTTCGGGCTGGTCGGCGAGGGCGGCCGCTACTCCAACTACGGCGTCGCGGGCGGCCCGCCGACCGAGGTGGACCCGGCGGAGGCGCGGTCCCGCGGGATCTCCGTGCGTGGGCTGGAGCAGCTCGCCGAGTTCGGCGGCGGCCGCCGGGCCCGCCAGGAGCGGATGCTGCGCGAGGCGGCGCGGGGCCGGATCCGGCCCGTCGTCGGCGGGCGGTTCCCGCTCGCCAAGGCCGCGGACGCGCACACCGCGTTGCAGAACCGTGAGGTCCTGGGCAAGGCCGTGCTGGTCCCCTGAGCCGCGAGTCGGCACTCCCGGGTCACCGAGTCACACCTCCCGGGACATCCCGAAAGGTGGCGTTCGGACGCCCGGGAGTGCCGACTCGCGCCGTGGGGTCTACTTCTGGGCGAACTCCAACCACGCGTACTCGCCGACGTAGCGCTCGAGCACGGTGGCGTCGATGTTGTCCTTCACCCACTGCCGGGCGGCGTCGTCGGCCGCCTCGGCGTCGGACTGCGACTCCCACGCGCTCGTCGAGACGATCTTCCCGTCCTGGACGATGCACCCGTAGGCGAGGAAGCCCGGCTGGGCCTTGAAGATCGGCAGCATCCCGGCCTTCGCCTTGTCGATCATCTCCTGCTCGTCACCGGCGAACGAGTAGATGACACAGCGGCCGTACGGCATGTCCCTCTCCCTTCTCTCCCGGAAGCCGGACAGGGTCCTCCCACGATCGGGGGAGCGCCAGGGCCCTCGGGCCTCGGGCTTCTCAGGCGGTGCGGGCGGCCGGGGCGGTGGCGGACAGCGCGGCGTACGTGGTGGGCCAGGCACCCTCGGCGAGCACCGCGTCGACCGTCCCCAGCACGGTGCGGACCCGGTCGGGCCGGCGGAGGTCCTTGGCGCGCACGCCGATCCGCGCCACCCCGGCCCGCCGGGCGATCCGCACGGCCTCGGCGTGCAGCAGCCGGCAGCGCCACGACTCCGCCCGCCGGCGCTCCTCACCGGACACCACGGCCTCCAGGCGGAAGCCGAGGGCGCGCGCCCGCAGGAGCACGCCGTCGTCGAACAGGTGGACGCCGCCCTCGTCGAGGCACATCCGGAAGCCCTGTCCGCGCACCGCCTCGACGGTGCCGGGCGAGGCGAGCCAGCGCGGCGCGGCGAACACGGCGGTGGTCAGGCCGAGCCCGGTCAGCGCGCGGCGGGCGGCGGTGAGCCGCAGCCCGGCCTCGTGCCGGGGCAGGGCGGCGAACTCGCCCTTGCGCCCGACGCCGCCGCGCCGGGCCGGGTCGGGGGTGTGGTCGTAGCCGTGCAGGGCGAGCGCGTCGGCCCCACGGGTCCGTCCACGCAGCCACGACACCAGTTCGGGCGACGGCGGCCCGTCCGGCGAGGCGGGCTGCACGAGGTGGGTCAGCGGGACGCCGCGCAGGTCCAGGTCGGCGGCCAGCGCGCGGGCGCGGGGCAGGGCGTCGCCCCGGGCGTCGGTGAGCCCGGAGAGCGAGACGACCAGTCGGGCGGGCATGCCCCGAAGGGAACGCGCCGGATGTGAACGTCCGGCGACCCCGGTGTGAGGACCGCGTGATGGTTCCCCGACGCGTGAAGAAGGGATTCGTGGCGCGTCGTGGAACCAGACTGCGGCGGAACCCGGCTCACGATCGCGTTATGGAACCAGACTGCGCAGAAGGCCGGGCCGACCCGTTCACGCCCAGGGCGTGCCGGTGATCCGCTCGTAGACCTCGGCGTACCGGGCCCGCACGGCCGCGACGACCTCCGGCGGCACCTCCGGCCCCGGCTCGGTCTTGTCCCAGCCCGTGGAGAGCGCCCACTCCCGCGCGTACTGCTTGTCGAAGCTGTACTGCGGGCGGCCGGGCTCCCACTGGTCGGCGGGCCAGAACCGGGAGGAGTCCGGGGTGAGCACCTCGTCGCCCAGCACGATGTCGTCCGTCGCGGGGTCGCGGCCGAACTCGAGCTTGGTGTCGGCGAGCAGGATCCCGTTCTTCTCGGTGACCTCCGCGCCCATCCGGTAGACCTCGAGCGTGAGGTCCCGGATCCGGGCGGCGGTCTCGGCGCCGACCAGGTCGACGACGTCCGCATAGGTGATGGCCTCGTCGTGCTGGCCCTGCGGCGCCTTCGACGACGGCGTGAAGATCGGTTCCGGCAGCCGGGACCCGTCCTCGAGCCCGGGCGGGAGCGCGACCCCGGAGACCGCCCCGGTGCGCCGGTAGTCCTTCAGCCCGGAGCCGGTGAGGTACCCGCGCGCGACGCACTCGACCGGCAGCATCTCCAGCCGCCGGCACCGCACGGCCCGCCCGGCGAGCTCCTCCGGGACGTCGGTGGAGCTCAGGACGTGGTGCGGCACCAGGTCCGCGACCTTGTCGAACCACCACAGCGACAGCGCGGTGAGGATCTTGCCCTTGTCCGGCACCGGCGTCGGGAGGATGACGTCGAACACCGACAGCCGGTCCGAGGCGACCAGCACGATGTCGCCCCGGTCGGAGTAGATGTCCCGGACCTTGCCGGAGTGCAGCAGCTTCACAGGATCGCTCCGGGCGTGTAGGCGGCGGCCTCGGGGTGCGCGTCGGTGATCTCCGCGACCTGCGCGACGACCGCGCCGACCTGAGCGGTCGCGGCGCCGGTGAAGGACAGCGGGTCCTTGAGCAGCCCGTCGAGCAGGCCGGCCGGCAGGCCGAGCCGGCGGTCCTCCTGCAGGCGCTGCAGCAGGTCGTTCTCCTGCTGGCCCTGCTCCCGCATCGCGAGCGCGACGCCGACCGCGTGCTCCTTGATCACCTCGTGTGCGGTCTCCCGACCCACCCCGGCCCGCACCGCCGCCATCAGCACCTTGGTGGTGGCGAGGAAGGGCAGGTAGCGGTCCAGCTCGCGGGCGATCACGGCCGGGTAGGCGCCGAACTCGTCGAGCACGGTCAGCGTGGTCTCGTACAGGCCGTCGAGGGCGAAGAAGGCGTCGGGCAGCGCGACCCGGCGGACGACCGAGCAGAACACGTCGCCCTCGTTCCACTGCGCGCCGGCCAGCTCGGCGGCCATCGACGCGGTGCCGCGCAGCACCACCTGCAGCCCGTTGATCCGCTCCGCGGAGCGGGTGTTCATCTTGTGCGGCATGGCGCTCGACCCGACCTGGCCGGGCTTGAAGCCCTCGGTCGCCAGCTCCTGGCCGGCCATCAGCCGGATCGTGGTGGCCAGCGACGACGGCGCCGCGCCCAGCTGCACGAGCAGCGAGCAGACGTCGTGGTCGAGCGAGCGCGGGTACACCTGCCCGACGCTGGTGAACACGCCCGCGAAGCCGAGGTGCTCGGCGACCCGCCGCTCGAGCTCGGCGAGCTTGGCCGCGTCCCCGTCGAGCAGGTCGAGCATGTCCTGCGCGGTGCCGACCGGGCCCTTGATGCCGCGCAGCGGGTAGCGCGCCCGCAGCTCCTCCAGCCGCCGGTACGCGACGAGCAGCTCGTCGGCCGCGGAGGCGAAGCGCTTGCCGAGCGTGGTGGCCTGGGCCGCGACGTTGTGGCTGCGGCCGGCCATGACCAGCTCGGCGTGCTCCGACGCCCGCCGGGCCAGCCGGGCCAGCACCGCGACCGTGCGGTCGCGGACCAGCTCCAGCGACAGCCGCATCTGCAGCTGCTCGACGTTCTCGGTGAGGTCGCGGCTGGTCAGGCCCTTGTGCACATGCTCGTGGCCGGCGAGGGCGTTGAACTCCTCGATGCGGGCCTTCACGTCGTGCCGGGTCACGCGCTCGCGCTCGGCGATCGAGGCCAGGTCGACCTGCTCGACCACACGCTCGTAGTCGGCGATCGCCTGCTCCGGCACGTCGACGCCCAGGTCGCGCTGCGCCTTCAGCACCGCGATCCACAGGCGGCGCTCCAGCACGATCTTGTACTCGGGCGACCAGATCCCGACCAGCTGCGGGCTGGCGTAGCGGGCGGCGAGGACGTTGGGGATGACCACGTTGTGCCAGCTTACGTCGCTACAGAACGCGCAGGAGCGCCGCCCGCGCGGTGGCCCGCGGATCCGGGTCGGCCTCGATCAGCGCGGACAGCACGGCCCCGTCGACGACCTCGACCACCCGCCGCAGCGCGGCAGCGTCGAGCGGGTGCCCGGCGCGGGCGAGGGCCTCGGTGAGCAGCGCGTCGAGCTCGACGCGCAGCGTGCGCATCAGCGGCGCGAGGTAGGGCCGCCGTCCCGCCCCCACCAGCTGCTCGTAGCGCAGCAGCACCGCGTCCAGCCCGCCCTTGCGGGACTCCCGGCCCAGCAGCTGGTCGAGCACCAGCTCGAGCGGGTCCGGCTCGGTGCCGGCGTCGAGCTCGGCGCGGCCGGCCGCGAGCTCCTGCCGGCTGGTGAGCTCGACCGCGGCCGTGACCAGCTCCTCCAGCGAGTCGAAGTAGTACGTGGTGGAGGCCAGCGGGAGCCCGGCCCGGTCGGCGACCGCCCGGTGCCGGACGGCGTCGAAGCCGCCCTCGCGCAGCAGCGCGCCGGCGGCCTCGGCGAGCGCCTGCCTGCGGCGCTCGCCCTTCTCCGTGGTCACGCGGCCAGTCTGCCCTGCCCGGTGCGGCTCACAGCCGAGGCCCGAGCGCCTCGGCCAGCGGCCGGACCCGGTCGGCGAAGGGGACGCCGCCGGAGTCCGCGGCGCCGCGCGAGGTCACCACGACGGTCCCGCCCGAGGCCGTCGGCACCTCGGCGCTCACCCAGCCGACCGCCGTGGCGGTCTGCGCGGGCGGCTCGCCGGGCGGGGTGTAGACGACGGTGAGCAGGCCGCTCCGCGGGCCGTCGGTCACCTCGAGGTTGACCTCCCGGCCGCCGCCGGGCCGGCACGCCATCGTGGTCGGGGCCGGTGTCGCGCCGGCCAGCTCGGGCAGCGCGGCGTCGACCAGCGCCCGCAGCTGCGGGTCCTGCGGGTCCACGCAGTCACCCGAGGTCGGGCCCGACGGGGCTCCCGACGGGGCCGACGGGGCCGGCACCGCGGCACGCGGGGCCGCCGCGTCCGCGGCCCCCGGGCCGGCCTGTTCCGGCGCCGCCGCCTCCGGGGCGGGCGCCGCGGCCGACGTCACCGCGGCCTCGTCACGGGTCAGCACGACCCCCGTCGTCACCCCGCCGGCCAGCAGGATCGCCGCGGCCGCGACGCCCCCGGCGACCAGCACCCGGCGGCGCCGCGCGACCCGCCGCGAGCCGGCGAGCACGTCCGCGTGGTCGAAGCCCGCCTCGGGCGCGTCCTGCACGGCGGCCCGGAAGGCGGCCGCCAGCCGGTCGTCCTCGTTCTCCATCCGGGTCACCTCCTCACCCCGTTCACCCGGCGGCCCGCAGGTCGTCGAGCGTGTCGCCCAGGATCGCCCGCAGTGCCGCCAGCCCGTGCGCGGTCTGGCTCTTCACCGTGCCCGTCGAGCAGCCCAGCGCCTCCGCCGTGGCCGCGACGTCGAGCCCCTCCAGGTAGCGGAGCACCAGGACCGCGCGCTGCCGCGCCGGAACCGCCCGCAACGCGTCGACCAGCGTGGTCCGGGTGGCGACACCGTCGGTCGTCGGGCCGGCGGCGGGCCGGTCCGGCGTGACGTCGACCGGGCGCTCGCGCCGCCACGGCCGGCGTGACTCGTCCACGACCGCGCGGACCAGGGTCCGCCGCACCCAGCCGTCGAGCGCCCGCGGGTCCCGGATCCGGTGCCAGTGTCGGTGCAGCGCCACGAACGCCGACTGCGCGTGGTCGTCGGCCCGGTGCCAGTCCCCGCACAGCAGGAAGGCCGTGCGGCGCACGGCGTCCCGGCGCGCGCGGAAGTACTCCGCGAACGCGCGCTCGGCGGCGTCGTCCACCCGGTGCCCTCCCTCCGTCACGACGGGGACGGTACGGACGGCGACCACGGTTGCACCCCGGGCGCGGACATCACCCGTTCGGCCCAGTGTCGTGACCGTTTCGTGACCCGGCGGGACGGTGCGTGGCGGCTACTGACAGAATCCCGACCCGATGAGGACCCCGACGCGATCCCGGCGCCCGGCGGCGAAGGCCGTCCCCTCGGCCTCCGCCCGGCGGGAGGCGGGCAGGCCGGATCCGGACGCGCCGATCGACCTCCGGTCGGACACCGTCACCCGGCCGACCCCCGAGATGCGCGCGGCGATGGCCGAGGCCGAGGTGGGCGACGACGTCCTCGACGGCGACCCCACGATGCGCGAGCTGGAGGATCGGGTCGCCGGGATCCTCGGCGCCTCGGCCGCGCTCTGGACCCCGAGCGGGTCGATGGGCAACCTCATCGCGCTGATGTCCCACCTGCAGCGCGGCGACTCTTTCCTCGCGCCACGCGGCGCGCACGTCCTGGACGCCGAGCTCGGCACCGCCGCGTGGCTGGCCGGCGGCATGCCCCAGCCGCTCGAGCACGACGCCGGGCCCGGCAAGGTCTCCGCCGGCGCGGTCCGGCTCGCGGCGAGCACCGCCGGGCCGTACTACACGTTGCGCACCCGCCTGCTGTGCCTGGAGAACACGCACAACGCCGCGGGCGGCACCGTCACCCGCCCCGAGGAGCACGCCACGGTCGCCGGCGCCGCCAAGGCCGCCGGGCTCGCCGTGCACCTCGACGGGGCGCGGCTCTGGCACGCGGCGGTGAGGCTCGGCGTGCCGCCGGGCGCGCTGACCGTCGGGTCGGACACCGTGCAGGTGTGCCTGTCGAAGGGCCTGGGTGCGCCCGTCGGGTCGGTCGTCGCCGGCTCCGTCGAGTTCGTCGAGGAGGCCCGGCGGTTGCGCAAGATGCTCGGCGGCGGGGTGCGCCAGGGCGGGGTGCTCGCCGCCGCGGGGCTGGTCGCGCTGGACCGGATCGACCGGCTGGCCGAGGACCACGCCCGCGCCGCCACGCTGGCCGCCGGCCTGCGCGAGCGCGGCTGGCGGGTGCAGGAGCCAGAGACGAACATCGTGCTGGTCGCCGTGGCCGACCTGTCCGGCACCCTCGCCCGGTTCGCCGAGTCCGGGGTGCGGGCCAGCGCCATGGCCGGGAAGGTCCGGCTGATGACCCACGCCGACCTCACCGACGCGGACGTCGGCGCGGCGCTGGATCGGATCGGCCCGCTCGAGCGGGCCGCTCGGCAGCCGGCCGCGTCGGCGCGTCGGGCCGCGCGCTGAGCCGGCGCACGTCCGGCACCGCCCCCGCGTGGCAGGCGCGGGACGCGCCGGCGAGGACGGTCAGCGGCCGGTCCGGCAACCGGCTCGGGCCGCCATGCGCGGCTCCTCGAGCTCCTGCGCCCGGGTCATCCGGCCACTATGACCGCTTCGCCACGAAGGGCCGCAACCGCTCGAGGGCCTCGACGATCGGCTCGGTGGCCCCGGCGAAGGACAGCCGCACGTACCGGTGCCCCTCCACGGGATCGAAGTCGACGCCCGGGGCGACCGCGATTCCGGTCTCGTCGAGCAGCTCGTAGGTCAGCCGCATCGAGTCCTCGGTGAGGTGCCCGACGTCCGCGTAGACGTAGAAGGCGCCGTCGGCGGGCGCGAGCCGCTCGATGCCCAGCTCGGGCAGCCCGCGCAGCAGCAGGTCCCGGTTCACGGCGTAGCGCTGCACGTGCGAGTCCGCCTCGGCGTAGGACTGCGGGGTGAAGGCCGAGACCGCGGCGTGCTGCGGGAGCGCGGGCGGGCAGACGGTGAGGTTGCCCGCGAGCCGGTCCACCGCGCGGCGCAGCCGCTCCGGCACCAACAGCCAGCCCAGTCGCCAGCCCGTCATCGAGAAGTACTTCGAGAAGGAGTTGACCACGATCGCCTCGCGCGAGGTCTCCCAGGCGCAGGCCGTGGCGGGCGAGCCCGCGTAGCCGATGCCGTGGTAGATCTCGTCGCTGACGAACTGGATCCCGCGCTCCTCGCAGTACCGCGCGAGCCCGGCCAGCTCCGCCGGGTCCAGCACGGTGCCCGTCGGGTTCGCCGGGCTGGCCACGATCAGGCCCTTCACCGGCTCGTCGAGCTCCTCCAGCATCGCCACCGTCGGCTGGAACCGGGTCCCCGGCCCACAGGGCAGCTCGACGACCTCGCAGCCCAGCGCGGTGAGGATGTTGCGGTAGCAGGGGTAGCCGGGGCGGGCCATCGCGACCCGGTCGCCGGCGTCGAACGCGGCGAGGAAGGCGAGCAGGAAGCCGCCGGACCCGGCGGTGGTCACGACGACGTCGTCGGGCTCCACGGCGAGGCCGTAGGCGTGCCCGTGGTGACCGGCGATGCCGGCGCGCAGCTCCGGGATGCCGAGGGCGACGGTGTAGCCGAGCACCTCGGTCTCCAGTGCCGCCGCGGCGGCGGCCCGGACGGGGGCGGGTGCGGGGGTGGACGGCTGCCCGGCGGAGAGGTTGATCAGGTCCCCGCGGGTGCGCTGCCGCTCGCCGGCCGCCGCCCAGACGTCCATGACGTGGAAGGGGGCGATGCCGGAGCGGGCCGAGGGGCCGGCCAGCGCGGGGTTCACGGAGGTCACGTCCCCGAGCCTACGAACCCGCGCGGTGCGGTGCCGCCGCCGGGACACCGCACCGCGGACGCGTCCACGACCTGCTCGTCGGTTGCGTTGACGGTCTCGCCGCGACCTGGGCCACGGTGGCGTGAAGCGAGGATCACCGCCCGGGGACGGAGATCTCGCCCTTCTCCGCCCGCAGCGCGATGTCGGTGCGGTGGTGCGAACCCGCGAGGTGGATGCCCTCCACCCGCCGGTAGGCGTCGGCGCGGGCGCCGGCGAGGTCCGGTCCGGTGCCCACCACGGACAGCACCCGCCCGCCCGCCGAGACCACCGCGCCGTCGTCCCGGCGGCGGGTGCCGGCGTGCAGCACACCCTCGGCCTCCGCCCCGGTGATGACGTCGCCCAGCCGCGGTGTGCCCGGGTACCCCTCGGCGGCCACGACGACCGTGACTGCCGCACCGTCGCTCCACTCCAGCGGGGCGTGGTCGGCGAGCGTGCCGGTGGCGACGGCGTGCAGCACCCCGCCGAGCGGGGTGCGCAGCAGCGCGAGCACGACCTGGGTCTCCGGGTCGCCGAAACGGCAGTTGAACTCGATGACCGCGGGGCCGTTCGAGGTCAGTGCGAGCCCGGCGTAGAGCAGCCCGCTGAAGGGCGTGCCGCGCCGCGCGAGCTCGTCCGCCACCGGCTGCACCACGCGCTCGACCAGCTCGTCGACCAGGCCCTCACCCGCCCACGGCAGCGGCGCGTAGGCCCCCATCCCGCCGGTGTTCGGTCCCGCGTCGCCGTCGCCGACCCGCTTGAAGTCCTGCGCGGGGACGAGCGGCACCACCGTCGTGCCGTCGACCAGGCAGAACAGGGAGGCCTCCGGGCCGTCGAGATAGGCCTCGAGCAGGACGGGGTGGCCCTCGTCGAGCAGGTGCATGGCGTGCGCCCGCGCGATCTCCAGGTCCTCGCTGACCACGACCCCCTTGCCGGCGGCCAGCCCGTCGTCCTTCACGACGTAGGGCGGGGCGAAGCCGGCCAGGGCGGCGTCGAGCTTCGCGGGGTTGTCGACCACGACCGACGTGGCCGTCGGCACGCCCGCGGCGGCCATGACGTCCTTGGCGAACTGCTTGGAGCCCTCGATGCGGGCGGCCGCGGCGCCGGGGCCGAACACCGGGATGCCCGCCTCGCGGACCGCGTCGGCGACGCCGGCCACCAGCGGCACCTCCGGCCCGATCACCACGAGGTCGGCCCGCCAGTCCCGGGCCAGCGCCACGACGGCGGCGCCGTCGCGCACGTCGAGCCCGTGCTGCTCGGCCACCGCGGCGGTGCCCGCGTTGCCGGGGGCGCAGGCCAGCGCCGTCACCTGGTGGTCCTGCGCCAGGGCGAGGACGAGGGCGTGTTCTCGGGCTCCGCTCCCGACGACCAGTACGCGCACGGGGCACGAGCCTAGACGGCGCGGCAGCCGGTCCCGTCCCGGCCGCATGATCCCGCTCACCCGTCCGGGGCACGGCGCGCCTGCCCGCCGGTAGCCTCGCGAACTCCGCCCGGCGTTCACGTGCTCGACGCCCGGCGGACGCGCCCCGGTCTTCCCGTCCCCGCAGGCTGGGCGCGAGCGTTTCCCGCCGAAAGGACACCTCCCCGTGCCCACCGCGCTGCTCACCGCTCCCGCGACGCACGTCCCCCTCGTGATCGCCCACCGCGGCGCCTCCGGCCACCGGCCCGAGCACACCCTCGCGGGCTACGAGCTGGCCGCCCGGATGGGCGCCGACTTCCTCGAGCCCGACCTCGTCAGCACGGCCGACGGCGTCCTCGTCGCCCGGCACGAGCCGATGATCGGCGCCACCACGGACGTCGCCGCGCACCCGGAGTTCGCGGACCGCCGCACCGTCCGCACCGTCGACGGGTTCACCGTCGAGGACTGGTTCGCCGACGACTTCACCCTCGCCGAGCTGCGCACCCTGCGGGCGGTCGAGCGGCTGCCGCTGCTGCGCCAGGGGAACACGGTCTACGACGGCCTGTTCCCGGTCCCCACCCTCGACGAGATCCTCGAGCTGCGCGCCCGGCTCTCGGTGGAGCTGGGCCGCGAGATCGGCGTCTACCCGGAGACCAAGAGCCCGACGTACTTCGCCGGGCGCGGGCTGCCCTGCGAGCCGGCGCTCGTCGCGGCGCTGCGGGCGCACGGGCTCGACCGGGCGGACTCCCCGGTGTTCGTGCAGTCCTTCGAGACCGCCAACCTGCGGGCCCTGCACGAGGAGATCCCGGTGCGGCTCATCCAGCTGCTCGACGACGTCGGCGCCCCCACCGACCTCGTCGCCGCCGGCGACCCGCGCACCTTCGCCGACCTCACCCGGCCCGCCGAGCTGGGCGCCATCGCCCGGTACGCCGCCGGCATCGGGCCCGCCAAGGAGCTGGTGATCCCGCCCGGCGGCGAGCCGACCCCGCTCGTGGCCGACGCGCACGCCGCGGGCCTGCTCGTGCACGTCTTCACGTTCCGCAACGAGAACTCGTTCCTGCCCGCCGGGATGCGCCGCGCGGGCCGCGAGGCCGACCACGGCGACGTGTTCGTCGAGTACCGCGCCTTCCTCGCGGCGGGCGTCGACGGCGTGTTCTCGGACTATCCCGACACCGCCGTGGCCGCGTTCAGCCTCTGAGGTGCTCGAGGACCACCTCGGTGGTGGCCTCGGGCCGTTCCTGGTGCGGGAAGTGCCCCGTCCCGGGCAGCACGTGGTGCACGAAGGGCCCGGTGACCCAGCGGGACGAGACCTGCGCCGTGCGCTCCAGCAGGCAGGGATCGTCCGCGCCGTGGACCTGCAGGACGGGCACCTCGGCGGGCCGGGCGACGGCGGCGGCGAAGCGACGGCCCTCCGCCCGGAACTGGGAGCGCAGGGCCCAGCGGTAGTACTCCAGGCAGCAGTGCGCGACCGTCGAGATCCGCATGGCCTCGCGGTTGCGCCGCGCGGCCTCGGCGAAGTCGGGGGTGCCCACCCAGTCCGGGCCCGACCAGGCGCGCATGATCCGCTCGACCCGCGCGCCGTCGTCCGCGCGCAGGGAGCGCTCGGGCCAGCGCGGGAGCTGGAAGCCGAGGGCGTAGCTCGCGGTGGCCCGGAGCTGGCCGCGCGGGTCTCGCACGGCCGATCCCCGGATGGCGAGCGGGTGGGGGGCGTCGAGCACGGTGAGCGTGCGGACGAGCCGCGGGTGCAGCGCGGTGAGCGTCCAGGCGATGATCCCGCCCCAGTCGTGCCCCACGACGTGCGCCTTCGGCTCCCCCAGCGCCCGGATCAGCCCGGCGACGTCGCCCGCGAGCGTCCACAGGTCGTAGCCGCGGGGCGGCTTGTCCGAGTCGCCGTAGCCGCGCAGGTCCACCGCCACCGCGCGGAACCCCGCGGCCGCCAGCGCGACCAGCTGGTGCCGCCAGGACCACCAGAACTCCGGGAAGCCGTGCAGCAGCACGACGAGCGGGCCCTGGCCGGCCTCCACGGTGTGCAGCCGGATCCCGTTGGCCGACACCGACCCGTGCCGCCAGGGCCCGGGGACCCGGACGGACGACGGCTCGGGCCGCGGAGCCTCCCGACCCATCCGGTTCAGCGTCCGGCTCAGCGGGTGGTGGCGTCCAGCTGGGGCGTCCCGTTCGACTGGGCCCTGCCCCGGTGCTGCAGCACCTCGGCCGTCTCCTTGAGCGAGGAGATGGTGCGCTCGGGCTTGCGGATCTTCTTCACCCGCAGGTAGCCGATCAGCGCCGCCAGGCCCGCCGCGACCAGCATGATGCCGAAGACGATGCCGAAGGCGGCGGCGCGGTTGAGCCAGATCGACAGCAGCTCGCCGATGGCGAAGAAGAAGAAGAACAGGCTGAACAGGGCGATCACCAGCGCGACGATGAAGAAGACGCTGCCCTGCACGCCCTTCTTGACCTCGGTCGTCACCTCGGCCTTGGCCAGCTCCACCTCGGAGCGGATCAGCGTCGAGACGTGCGTGGTGACGTCGCGCACGAGGGCGCCGATCGACTGCTCGCCGGAGCCGGGTGCGGGCTCCTTGGACAGCGGGATCGAGGGCAGCACGGGCGGAACGTCCGTGCCGCTGGAGCTGGTCGGGGTGGCCACCGCGGTCCCTCCTGCGTCGTCGAGCGGGTCCGCCGCACCGACGCGGGCCGGGCGGCGAGTGGTCATCGTGCCACGGCGACCTGCGCCGTGCCTGGGCGGATGCGCGGTCCACGGTGGCCTTCCCCGGATCGTGGACGCCGAACCCGAGATCACTCGTCGGGGCGGGCACGGAGCCGCTTGACGGCCCCGCGGCGGGCCTTCGCGTCGAGCCTGCGCCGCTGGGAGCCCTTCGTGGGCCGCGTCGGGCGCCGTGCGGGCGGGTCGGCCGCGGTCGCCGCGCGCAGCGCCTGGGCGAGCCGCTCGCGGGCCGCCTCGCGGTTGCGCAGCTGGCTGCGGTGCTCGCTCGCGACCACGGTCAGCACGCCGTCGACGAGCCGCCCGCCGAGCCGGGCCACGGCCCGTTCCCGCAGGTCCTCGGGCAGGCTGGGTGATCCCGCGACGTCGAACGACAGCTCGGCGCGCGAGTCGGTGGTGTTGACACCCTGCCCGCCCGGGCCGGAGGAGCGGGAGAACCGCCAGTGCAGCTCGCGCGCGGGCACGACGACCCCGCGGCGCACGAACACGCCGCCGTCGAACTCCCCACCCTCGGTCACGCAGGCAGGATGCCCCACCTCACCACCGAGCGAACGGCACTTTCGCTCACACCTGATCAGCGGGAGTGCCGTTCGCTCATGCGGTCAGTCCTCGCCCTTGCCCTCCTTGAGGCCGGTCTGGATCAGGTCCATGACCGCGGAGTCGGCCAGCGTCGAGACGTCGCCGATCTCGCGGTTCTCCGCGACGTCCCGCAGCAGCCGGCGCATGATCTTGCCGGAGCGCGTCTTCGGCAGCTCGTCGACGACCATGATCTGGCGCGGCTTGGCGATCGGGCCGATCTCCTTGGAGACGTGGTTGCGCAGGGCCGCGATGGCCTCCTCGCCCTTCGCCTCGTCCTGGGCCACGTTCCCGCGCAGGATGACGAACGCGACGATGCCCTGCCCGGTCGTCGGGTCCGAGGCGCCGACGACCGCGGCCTCGGCCACCGTCGGGTGGCTGACCAGCGCCGACTCGACCTCGGTGGTCGAGATGCGGTGGCCCGAGACGTTCATCACGTCGTCGACCCGGCCCAGCAGCCAGACCGCGCCGTCGTCGTCGTACTTGGCGCCGTCGCCGGCGAAGTAGTAGCCCTGCTCCTCGAAGCGCGACCAGTAGGTGTCGCGGTAGCGCTCCTCGTCGCCCCAGATCGTGCGCAGCATCGACGGCCACGGCTTGTCCAGCACCAGGTAGCCGCCCTGGCCGTTGCCGACCGGCGTGCCGTTCTCGTCCACGATGGTCGCGTTGACGCCGGGCAGCGGACGCATCGCCGAGCCGGGCTTGGCCGCCGTGACGCCGGGCAGCGGCGAGATCATGATCGCGCCGGTCTCGGTCTGCCACCAGGTGTCCACGATCGGGCAGCGGTCGCCGCCGACGACCTCGCGGTACCACATCCAGGCCTCGGGGTTGATCGGCTCCCCGACCGAGCCCAGGACCTTGAGCGAGGAGAGATCGTAGCGCTGGGGGATCTCCTTGCCCCACTTCATGAACGTGCGGATCAGCGTGGGCGCGGTGTAGTAGATCGTGACGCCGTACTTCTGCACGATCTCCCAGTGCCGGCCCTCGTGCGGGGTGTTCGGCGTGCCCTCGTACATCACCGACGTGGCGCCGTTGGCCAGCGGCCCGTAGACGATGTAGGAGTGCCCGGTGACCCAGCCGATGTCGGCGGTGCACCAGTAGACGCTCTCGCCGGGCTTGTGGTCGAACACCACGTTGTGGGTGTACGCGCACTGGGTCAGGTAGCCGCCCGAGGTGTGCAGGATGCCCTTCGGCTTCCCGGTGGTGCCCGAGGTGTAGAGGATGAACAGCGGGTGCTCGGAGTCGAAGTCCTCCGGCGTGTGCTGGTCCGAGGCGGCCTCGACGGCGTCGTGCCACCAGATGTCGCGGCCCTCGGTCCACGGCACGTCCGTCTCGGTCCGCCTGACCACCAGCACGTGCTCGATCGAGGTGCCCTCGACCGCCTGGTCGGTGTTCTCCTTCATCGGCGCCGGCTTGCCGCGGCGGAACTGCCCGTCGCTCGTGATGAGCACCTTGGCCTCGGCGTCCTCGATGCGGGCCTTGAGCGCGCCGGGGGAGAACCCGCCGAACACCACGCTGTGCAGCGCGCCGAGCCGCGCGCAGGCCAGCATGGAGAACACGGCCTCCGGGATCATCGGCAGCTGGATCGCCACCCGGTCGCCCGTGCCCACCCCCAGCTCCGCCAGCGCGTTCGCCGTCCTGCAGACCTCGCGCTGCAGGTCGGCGTAGGTGATCGTGCGGGTGTCGCCCGGCTCGCCCTCCCAGTGGAACGCGACCCGGTCCCCGTTGCCCGCCTCGACGTGCCGGTCCACGCAGTTGTAGGCGACGTTCAGCTTGCCGCCCACGAACCACTTCGCGAACGGCGCCTCCCAGTCGAGGACCCGTTCCCACCGCGTGCCCCAGGACAACCGGTCGGCCTGCTCGGCCCAGAAACCCTCGCGATCCGCATCCGCCCGCTCGTACCAGTCCGCCGTGGCGTTGGCCTGCGCCGCGAACTCCTCGCTCGGCGGGAAGCTCCGGCTCTCGGTCGAGAGGTTGTCGAGCGTCGCTCCGGACTCGGCCATGTTCTCGTGCCCTCCTCTAGCCGTGGCGCTTCGGCGCACCGGTGCTGAGCGACGGCGCGCACGTCAGGAGAAAACGTAGTGCTCCACATGCGCCTGCGCACCGTCAGTACGGAGAGGCCACCCCCCGGCCGGTCGGGAGTTCCCGGTGGCAGCATGGCCCGGTGCCCGCCCGAACCGACCCGTTGGCCCCGCTGACCGAGCTGCCGGGGGTGGCCGACGCCGTCGCCGCCGCCCGCGCGGCGCTCGTCCCGGTGCACAACCACCAGGTCAACCGGCGCGGCTGGCCCGCCACCTCGGCCGAGGCGGCGCTGCGGGGGGCCCGCGCGTCGGCGGCGCTCGACGGCGCCCCGCTCACCCCGGCCCGCGAGGACCACGTCACCGACCCGGTGCTGGCCGGCGCGGTCCGGGTGGCCGACGAGGCGACGAAGCTGCTCGCGGTGTGGAAGGGGGCGCCGCTGCAGGCGCTGGCCCGGCTGCACGTGCTGGCGGCGACCGACCTGATCCCCGTCGAGGAGCACGAGGCCCGGCTCGGGCGGCCCCGCGAGGGCGCGTCGGCGCGGTTGTCCCTGCTGGCCGACCTGGTGACGGGCGGAACCTCGGTGCCCGCGCCCGTCGTCGTCGCGGTGGTGCACGGGGAGCTGCTCGCGTTGCGCCCCTTCGGGACCGCGGACGGCGTCGTCGCCCGGGCGGCGGCCCGGCTCACCGCCGTCGCGACCGGGTTCGACCCCAAGTCGCTCGCCGTGCCGGAGGTCGGGCACCTGCGGCGGGCCCAGGAGTACCGCGCGGCCGCGGAGGGCTTCGCCGCGGGGACGCCCGAGGGGCTCCGGGAGTGGATCCTGCACTGCTGCCGCGCCTGGGAGGCCGGGGCGCGCGAAGGGATGTCGATCGCCGACGCCCGGGCCTGAGGACGGGAGGGCCCGAGAACGAGAGGGGGCGGTACCCCTCCGCCGTGACGGAAAGGGCACCGCCCACTCGCACGAAGCACCGGGGTCCAGGCGTGCACTACGTGTCGTGCTCCGGCCTCGGCGTCCGGCGTCCCGGTACGCAGGCCCACGACGACATGCCTCCCGCGGCGTGCTGTGCGTGGAGTGCCCGGCGGTCGTGCACGGAGCTCCGGGAGGGGAGATCGGGTGCTTCTCTGCCGCACCGACCTTGGCCTCGCGAAGGTCCGTGAGGCCATTCGTACCCCGTGGGCGGCGCCACTTCAAGGGGTCCCGCGAGGTGCACCGGTTCAGCTCCGCAGGGTGGCGACGACGGCCCTCCGACGGGACCCGGTCGGCGGATGCGCACCCCCGCCGCCGTCGGTCACAATGCCTCCGACCTGCGGAAACGGCTGCCCCGCTCGCGGGTCCGCTGCGCCCACCACCCGGCGCCCCCGGCTGCGGCGAGACCCAGCCCCGCGGCCGCCACCGCCAGCACGGGAGCCCGCGGACGGAGCCGCGCGCGCAGTGAGACCGGGGCCGCGAAGGTCAGGATCGGCCAGCCCCGCTGCTCCGCCTCGCGGCGCAGCGCGCGGTCCGGGTTGACCACCGTGGGACGGCCGACGGCGAGCAGCAGCGGCAGGTCGGTGATCGAGTCCGAGTAGGCCCGGCAGTCGGCGAGGTCGTAGCCGCCCTCGGCCGCGATCGCCCGCGCGGCGACCGCCTTCTCCTCGCCGTAGCAGTAGAAGTCGATCTCGCCCGTGTACCGGCCGTCGCGCACGGCCATGCGGGTGGCCACGCTCCGGTCGGCGCCGATCAGCGCGGCGACGGGCTCCACCACCTCCAGGCCCGAGGCGCTGAGCACCACCACCTCGTCGCCCGCGGCGTGGTGCTCGGAGATCAGCTCGGCCGCCTCCGCGTAGATCATCGGCTGGACGATCTCGTGCAGTGTCTCGGCCACGATGGACCGCACCTGGTCCACCTCCCAGCCGACGGCGAGAGCGGTGATGCGGCGGCGCAGCAGGTCCATCGTGTCCGCGTCGGCGCCGGCGAAGAGCAACAGGAGCTGGGCGTACGCGCTGCGCAGGACGGCCCGCCTGCTGATCAGCCCCTGCCGGCGGAAGGGCCGGGAGAAGGCGAGCGCGGAGGAGCCGGCGAGGATCGTCTTGTCGAGGTCGAAGAACGCGGCGGCCCGCCGCGGGGCCCGGGGAGCGGCCGTCGGCGCGACGGGGGCGGTCGGAGCGGGCACCGGGGAAGCCTGCCAGACCCGGGCCGTGGAACCCGAGCGGGCCGGGACGGCGCCGGTGGCCGGGCACGGAACGGGGCCCGGACATGGGACGGCCTCCGCCAGGGGGGATTGGCGGAGGCCGTCGGGCGGTTCAGCCCCGGGGGGTCGAGCTGAACCCGCTCGGACGCGGTCCGAGCCGACGACAACTGTAACCGCAAGTACGCCCCGGGGCCATGACTGTCTGCCGGGCGTTCGCCCGACGGCGGGAGGGCGACCGGCAGCTGCGGAACGGGCTGCCCGGGCACACCGCAGGTTCGGTGCGGGTGACGGTGGGAACACCCTCGGACGAGCATTTCCGACCCTGTCGTTCGGGCCCGTCACAGGACGTGCCGGGGTGCCGGACCGACCCTCGTCCCACGGCCTCGTCCGGGCGCCCACGCCCCCGCACGATCATGCCCCGGCACCCCGACGGGTCCCGAGGACGTCGGCCGTCCCGAGGCGATCTGTCCACACCCGACCCCGACGATCCACAGCGGTTCGATCGACCCGTCCGCCGGCCCCGCGAGGCCGCAGGCTCGACGCGGCCCGAGGAACGGGGAGCGGCGGAGGGAGCATGCGATGGGCGAGCGGACACTGGTGATGGTCGAGAACCCCGAACTCCTCGACGCCGTGCTCCGGCTGGCGGCGGCCGCCGGCTGCGAGGTGCACCGGGCGGTCGACGCGGCGGACGCGCGGCGGCACTGGGTCACGGCACCGTTCGTGCTGCTCGACGAGGAGTCGGCCCGGCGGTGCGTGCAGGCGGGGCTGCCGCGGCGCACCGACCTGATGCTGGTCGGCCTCGACCGCGCCTCGATCGAGGCGCTGGAGTGCGCGGTCGCCCTCGGTGCGGAGCAGGCCGTCGAGCTGCCGGCCGCGGAGACGCACCTGGTCGCGCGGCTCGCCGCGGCGGCGGAGCAGGGCGAGGCGAGCGGGACCGGCCGGGTGCTCGCCGTGGTCGGCGGGAAGGGCGGCGCGGGCGCGTCCGTGCTGGCCGCCGCCGTCGCCGTCGTCGCCGCCTCCGCGGGCGACCGCACGCTGCTGGTGGACTGCGATCCGCTCGGCGGCGGGCTCGACCTCGTGCTGGGGGCCGAGGAGGTCACGGGCCTGCGCTGGCCCGAGCTGACCATCACGGACGGCCGCGTGCCCGCCTCGGCCCTGCACGCCGCGCTGCCGGCGCCCGCGATCAGCCGGTCCGGCGCGGAGCTCGGCGTGCTGTCCTGCGCCCGCGCCGCGGCCGGGCCGTCCGCCGGTGCGGTCACCGCCGTGCTCGAGGCGGGGCGCCGGGCGGGCGAGACGGTGGTCTGCGACGTCCCGCGCTACCCGACCGACGCCGCCGTCGCGGCCCTCGACGCCGCCGACCTGACCGCGCTGGTCGTCCCGACCGACGTGCGCTCCTGCGCCGCCGCGGGGCGGGTCGCCGCGGTGCTGGCCGAGCAGACCCGCGAGATCGGGCTCGTGGTGCGCGGCCCCTCCCCCGGCGGGCTGGCCCCGTCGGACGTGGTCGCGGCGCTCGAGCTCCCGTTGCTCGCGGCGATGGCACCGGAGCGCGGCCTGGCCCGGGCCGTCGAGCAGGGCGTGCCGCCGGGCCGGAAGCGCGGGGCGCTCGGCACCGCCGCCCGCGAGCTGCTCACCGCGCTGGCCGGCGTCGGCGCGCCGGGCCTGCGGCGGGCCTCGTGAGCGCGCTGGTCGACCGCGTCCGCACCCGCCTCGCCGAGGACGGGCGCGAGCCGACCCCCGCCGCGGTCGCCGACGCAGTGCGGGCCGAGTCCGGCGGGGTCGCGTCGGACCTCGACGTCCTCGCGGCCCTCCGGGTGTTGCGCGAGGAGCTGGTCGGCGCGGGTCCGCTCGACCCGCTGCTCCGCGATCCCCGCACCACGGACGTGCTGGTCTCCGGCGGCGGCACGGTGCTGGTCGACCGCGGGGCCGGGCTCGAGGTCGCGCCGGTCCGGCTGCCGGACGAGCCGGCGGTCCGCCGGCTCGCCCAGCGTCTGGCCCTCGCTGCGGGCCGACGGCTCGACGACGCCAGCCCCTACGTCGACGGCTGGCTCGCCGGCGGTCCCGGCGGTCCCGGCGGTCCCGGCGCTTCCGGCGCGGCCCGCGGGGTGCGGCTGCACGCGGTGCTGGCGCCCGTCGCCGTCGACGGGACCTGCCTGTCGCTGCGTGTGCTCCGCCCCGCCGCGCACGACCTCGCCTCGCTGACCCGGCTCGGCACCCTCGAGCCCACCGCCGAGCAGCTCCTCCGGGCGGTCGTCGCCGCCCGGCTCGCCGTGCTCGTCTCGGGCGGCACCGGCTCCGGCAAGACCACCCTGCTCGCCGCCCTGCTCGGCGCCGTCGACCCGGCCGAGCGGATCCTCACCGTGGAGGACGCACAGGAGCTCCAGCCCCGCCACCCCCAGGTCGTCCGGCTCGTCGCCCGGCCGGCGAACATCGAGGGGGTCGGCGGGGTGAGCCTGCGCGACCTCCTGCGCCAGGCCCTGCGGATGCGGCCGGACCGGGTGGTCGTGGGCGAGGTGCGGGGCGGCGAGGTCTGTGACCTCCTCTCGGCGTTGAACACCGGGCACGACGGCGGCGCGGGCACCGTGCACGCGAACTCGGTGCGCGAGGTCCCGGCCCGGTTGGAGGCACTCGCCGCGCTCGGCGGGATGGAGCGGGCCGCCCTGCACAGCCAGCTGGCCGCGGCGGTGCAGGTCGTGCTGCACATGCGGCGGACCCCGCCCGGCCGGGTGCTCGAGGCCGTCGGGGTGCTCGGGCGGCGGGCCGCGGCGGGGTCCGCCGAGGTCGTCGTCCGGCCGGTGTGGGAGCGCGGCCGTGGCTGGACCGCGGACCGTGACCACCTCGGCCGGCTCCTGGCCGAGCGCGGCGTGCCGGCGCCCTGGGGTGCGTCGTGAGCGCCGCCGTGCCCGCCCTGCTGGCGGTGGCGGTGGTCTGCGCTCCGGGGCCGTCGGCACGGCGCCGGCTGCGGATGCTCGCCCCGGCGCCCGCGGGCCGCGCTCTCGCCGTCCCGCCGCTCCGGCTGCTGGCGGTGCTCGGCGGCGCCGGGTTCGGCCTGGTGCTCGGCGGACCGACCGGGGCGGTGGCCGGCGCCGCGGTGGCGGAGGTGATGCGCCGGCGACGGACGCGCGCCCGGCAGCGCGCGGGGG
>NZ_JBHSQK010000066.1:0-34208 GCF_042658055.1 Pseudonocardia lutea | reverse complement strand
CGCCCTGCCCGTCGGGCACCGGCGAGGTCGGCCCGCTCGCCGGCGTCGACGCGCCCTGCCTGGCCGACGGCACCCCGGTCGACGTCGGCGGCGCGCTCGCCGGGCGCCCGGCGCTGGTCAACGTGTGGGCCTCGTGGTGCGCGCCGTGCCGGGAGGAGCTGCCCGCGATCGCCGAGTACGCCGCGCGGCCCGGCGCCGTGCCCGTGCTGCTGGTCGACGTCCAGGACACGGACGAGGCGGCGCTCGCGCTGCTCGCGGAGATCGGCGTGCGGCTGCCCTCGGTCACCGACCCGGGCGGGGCGCTGCGCGCCGCCCTGGCGGTGCCGCCGGCCATCCCGGCCAGCTACGTCGTGCGGGCGGACGGGTCGGTCGCGCGGGTCGACCCGCCGGTCCCCTTCGGGTCGGCCGACGAGGTCGCCGCGGCGGTGGGCAAGCTGTCCCCATGACCGACGTGCACCCGGAGGCGGCACCCGCCTTCCTGGAGCCGCTGCTGGGCTCGCTGGACACCGTCGAGGCGTACGACCTCGCCCCGCACCGCGTCCCCCCGCCGGCCGGTGGCCCGCGGGCCGCCGTGCTGGTGCTCTTCGGCGAGGGACCGGAGGGGCCGGACGTGCTGCTCGTCGAGCGCGCCTCCACGCTGCGCAACCACGCCGGACAGGTGGCCTTCCCCGGCGGCCGGATCGACCCCGGCGACGCGGGGCCGCTCGGCGCCGCGCTGCGCGAGGCCGAGGAGGAGACCGGGCTGGACCCGGCGGGCGTCGTCCCGCTGGCCCTGCTGCCCGAGCTGTTCATCCCGCCGTCGGGCTTCGTGGTGACCCCGGTGCTGGCCTACTGGGCCGAGCCCAGCGCGGTGCACGCGGTGGACCCGGCCGAGACCGCGACCGTCGTCCGGGTGTCCGTGGCCGACCTCGTCGAACCGTCGAACCGCATCACCGTGCGGCACCCCAGCGGGCACCGCGGCCCGGCCTTCCTGGTGGCAGGGGTGCTCGTGTGGGGCTTCACCGGGGGCCTATTGTCCGGCCTGTTGGATCGCGCGGGATGGGCGCATCCCTGGGACGAGTCCCGGGTCCTGGACCTGGGCGCGGCGTGGTCGGCAGCTCGCTCGGCACGCGGTGGCGACCGGAACGGACGCCGACACGGCGGGCAGGAGGCTGCGGGCACGTGAGGACGGCCGAGCGGATCCCCGGGGGCGCCCGATGAGCTGGGTGGACGTCGCGGTCGTCGTCCTGGCCCTGATCGCGGCGGTGTCCGGGTGGCGGCACGGGATGGCCGTCGCGCTGCTGTCCTTCGTCGGCGTGCTCGGCGGCGCCGTCATCGGCGTGCGGGTCGCCCCGCTGCTGGTCGCGGACATCCAGGCGCAGACCACGCGGATCATCGTCAGCATCGTGGTCGTCGTGCTGCTGGTCGCGCTGGGCGAGACCCTCGGCGTCTACCTGGGCCGCAAGATCCGGGACCGGATCCGCGGCGAACGCTTCCTCGCGGTCGACTCCACCCTGGGCGCGGTCGTCCAGGCCGTCACGGTCGTGATCGCGGCCTGGCTCGTGGCGCTGCCGCTGGCGTCGGCCAGCTTCCCCGGGCTGGCCGCGAGCGTGCGCCAGTCCGAGGTGCTCAAGGGCGTGGACTCGGTGATGCCCGACCAGGCCCGCTCGCTGCCCGCCGAGCTGCGCACGCTGCTGGACCGCTCCGGCTTCCCGGACGTGCTGAGCCCCTTCCAGGCCACCCCGATCCAGCAGGTGGGGCCGCCGGACCCGGCGCTGCTCAACCTGCCGATCGTGTCCGAGGTCCGCGGGAGCGTGCTCAAGGTGCACGGGCGCGCCCCGTCCTGCCAGCGGCAGCTGGAGGGCACCGGGTTCGTCGTCGCCCCGCAGCGGGTCATGACGAACGCGCACGTCGTCGCCGGGACCACGGACACCACGGTCGAGGTGACGACCTCGTCGAACCGCATCCGCCAGCTCGACGCCCGGGTGGTCAGCTACGACCCGGAGATCGACGTCGCGGTGCTGGCCGTGCCGGACCTGGAGGCCGACCCGCTCGCCTTCGCCCCGTCGCCGGCGAGCCCGGGCGACGACGCGATCATCCTCGGCTACCCGCTCGACGGGCCGTACACGATCTCGGCCGGCAAGGTGCGCGACCGCATCCAGCTCCGCGGCCCGGACATCTACGACGCCAACACGGTGACCCGGGACGTCTACACCGTGCGCGCCAAGGTGCAGTCCGGGAACTCGGGCGGCCCGATGATCGCGCCGGACGGCCGGGTGCTGGGCGTGGTGTTCGGCGCGGCGCTGGACGACTCGGAGACCGGCTTCGTGCTCACCGCGCAGCAGGTGGCGCGGGCGCTCGGCACCGCCCCGGGGCTCACCCGCTCCGTCGACACCGGCTCCTGCGCCGCATGAGCGGCGGGAACGCCGTGCCCGAGGGGTTCGTGCCCCTGCCGACCTCGGCCTTCGTCGAGCACCTCGGCGGCCTCTACCACCGCCCGGAGGCGCCGGAGCACACCTTCGGGATGCGGGTGGGGCCGGAGCACGCCAACGTCCGCGGCCGGGCGCACGGCGGGTTCCTGGCGACCGCGGTGGACGTCGCCGCCTCCCGCGGCGCCCGGGCCGCCATGGCCGACGGGTCCGGGGTGAGCACCATGACCATGACGCTGGACTACCTGGCGCCCGTCGACGTGGGCGAGTGGATCGAGCTGGTCACGACGGTGGACCGGATCGGCGGCCGGACCGTCTTCACGACGTGCCGGGTCACCGCGGGCGACCGGCTGGTCGCCCGCGGCTCGGTGATCCTGGCGCGGCTCAGACCTCGCGGGTGATCGTCTGGTCGCGGCCCGGGCCCACGCCGATCGCCGAGACGGGCGCGCCGGTGAGCTCCTCGATCCGGTGCACGTAGTCCCGCGCGGCGGGCGGCAGGTCGTCGAACTCGCGCACGCCGGAGATGTCCTCGAACCAGCCCGGCATCTCCTCGTACACCGGCACGGCGTGGTGGATGTCCGTCTGCGTCATCGGCATGTCGTCGACGCGCTTGCCGTCGACCTCGTAGGCCACGCAGATCGGCACCTGCTCGAGCGAGGACAGCACGTCGAGCTTGGTGAGGAAGAAGTCCGTGATGCCGTTGACGCGCTGGGCGTAGCGGCCGATCACGGCGTCGAACCAGCCGCAGCGGCGCGGGCGGCCGGTGGTCACGCCGACCTCGCCCCCGGTCTTGCGCAGGTACTCGCCCGAGGCGTCGAACAGCTCCGTCGGGAAGGGCCCGGAGCCGACGCGCGTGGTGTAGGCCTTGAGGATCCCGATCACCCGGTCGATCTTGTTCGGCCCGATGCCGGACCCGACCGCGGCGCCGCCGGCGGTGGGGTTCGAGCTGGTCACGAAGGGGTAGGTGCCGTGGTCGACGTCGAGCAGCGTGCCCTGCGAGCCCTCCAGCAGGATCGTCTCGCCCGCCTCGAGGGCCTGGTTGAGCAGCAGCCGGGTGTCCGCGATGCGGTGCCGGAAGCCGTCCGCCTGCGCGAGCACGGTCTCCACGACCTCGTCGACGTCGAGCGCGCGCCGGTTGTAGACCTTGACCAGCACCTGGTTCTTGAAGGCCAGGGCGGCCTCGACCTTCTGGTGCAGGATCTTCTCGTCGAGCACGTCCGCCACCCGGACGCCGACGCGGGCCACCTTGTCCTGGTAGGCGGGGCCGATGCCGCGGCCGGTGGTGCCGATCTTGGCCTTCCCGAGGAAGCGCTCGGTCACCTTGTCGATGGCGATGTGGTACGGCATGATCATGTGCGCGTCGGCACTGATCATGAGCCCGCTGGTGTCCACCCCGCGCTTCTCCAGCCCGGCCAGCTCCTCGAGCAGCACGCCCGGGTCGACCACCACCCCGTTGCCGATCACGTTCTTGGCCCCGGGGGTGAGGATCCCGGAGGGGATGAGGTGCAGGGCGAAGTCCTGGCCGTCGGGCAGCACGACGGTGTGGCCGGCGTTGTTGCCGCCCTGGTAGCGCACCACCCACTGCACGGACCCGCCGAGCAGGTCCGTGGCCTTGCCCTTGCCCTCGTCGCCCCACTGGGCACCGATCAGCACGATCGCCGGCATGTGAAACTCCAGTCCTGGCTCGCGGCGGGAGGGTGACCGATCAGGTGGCTTCGATCGATCAGGAACTGGTGCTGCTGACCTGTGGCGACAGGCCGGTGCGCCGTTTCCCGTTCCACGGTAGCCGCCCGGCGGCACGGCTCGGACGGGTGCCCGCCGTGCTGGCCCACGTGCCGGCCGTCGCGCTGCCCGCGCGGCCGGGCAAGGACGACGTCGACCCGGTGCTCGCGGAGCGGGAACCGCGCCGGCTGATCGTCCTCGGCGACGACGCCGACCTGGCGTCCGTGCTGGTCAGGCTGCTGCGGCGGGACCGGCTCGGCATCGAGGTGGCGTTCGTGCCCACCGTGCGCCGGTCCGCCGCGGTGCTCGCCTGGGGGCTCCCGCGGGACGCGGCGGCCCTCGCTCTCGACGCGCCCGCCCGGCCCACGCCGCTGATCCGGGACGACGCCGGCGGGGTGCTCGTCGGGCGCGGCGTCCTGCGGGACGTCGAGGGCGAGGCCTACTGCGACAACACGCTGGTGCTGCGCGGGCGGGTGCGCCGGGTCGTCGCGGTGCCCGGGCCCGACGGCGTGTCGGCCCTGGCCGACCGGGGGGTACGGGCGGCGACCGGGCGGGCCCTGCAGATCGGCTCCACGGGCGCGCGGGTCGAGGTCGACGGCGTGCCGCACCCGCGGCCCGCGCCGCGGTGGACCTGGTACCGGCACACCGCGGACTGGCTGCTCGTGCGTCCCTGAGCCGCGGCGGCCGCGCCCGACGCCGCCACCGTCCGTCAGCAGGTCACCGGCCGCGTCAGCTGCCGCGGTAGGTCGTGTACGAGTACGGCGAGAGCAGCAGCGGGACGTGGTGGTGGCCACGCTGCGGGTCGGCGGTGAAGGCGATCGTGACCTCCGGGAAGAAGGCCTCCTGCCCGGTCGCGGCGTGGTAGGCGCCCGTCGCGAACACCACGGTGCACGTGCCGGCGGCGAGCGCGCCGGTGTACAGGTCGCCGATCCGCCCGTCGGCGTCGGTGGTGCCCGTGTGGACCGTGCCGTCCGGCGCGGTCAGGATCACCGCGACGCCGCCGGCCGGGCGGCCGAGCGCGGCGTCGAGGACGTGGGTGCTGATGCCTGCCATGGCACGAAGCATCCCCCGGCGGAGGCCGCGGATCCCCGGGACGGGACGAGGGCCCGGCGGCACCTCCTGCCGCCGGGCCCCGGGTGCTCGCTCAGGCGTCCGCGAACCGGCAGTGCAGGCCCTCCTGCGGCACCGTGAGGTTCACCAGGTAGCCGCCCACCGCGGAGTCCACGCAGGAGTTCCCCTGCAGCGCGGCCGTGTGCTGCGTGCCCTCGACCGTGAGCAGGCGCGCGCCCAGCGCTCCGGCCAGGTCGACACCGGCCTGGTACGGCGTCGCGGGGTCACCCGTCGTCGAGATCACCAGCGTCGGCGGCAGGCCCTCGGCGCGCGGCAGGTGCGGCTGCGAGGTCGGCGTGACCGGCAACATCGCACAGGTGTCCAGCGCCCCGTCCCCGACCGACAGGCCCGGGTCCGCGAACGGCGCCACCTCGGCGGCCCGCCGCGCGAGCTCCGCGCGCTGCGCCCGGTCCGTCATCCGGTCGCCGTCGACGCAGTTGACGACCATGAGCGCCTCCTGGTCGTTGGTGTAGTGCCCGTCGGCGCCGCGCCCGTAGTAGCGGTCGGCCTCCGCCATGAGGAGGGTGCCGTCCCCCGCGCGCAACGCGGCCAGCGCCTTCGTCAGGTCCGGCCAGGACGTCGGGTGGTAGAGCGAGGCGATCACCGCGATGGTCGCGTCACCGTAGGCCAGGCTGCGCCCGTCCGCCACGGGCGCCGGCGTGTCGATCAACGGGCGGGTCAGGGCCTGGTACTCCGCGGTCGCCCGGGCCGGGTCGGTGCCCAGCGGGCAGTCGGCCTGCCGCGTGCAGTCCGCGGCGTAGGCGTCGAAGGCGCCCTGGAAGCCGGCCCTCTGCGCGATCGCGCTCTCGGCCGTGGTCTCCCGCGGGTCGACGGCGCCGTCGAGCACCATCGCGCGGACGTTCTGCGGGAACATCTCGGCGTAGGTCGCCCCGATCCGGGTGCCGTAGGAGTAGCCGAGGTAGGTCAGCTTCTCCTCGCCCAGCGCCGCGCGCAGGACGTCCAGGTCACGGGCCACGTCACGGGTGCCGGAGTTGGCCAGCACGTCGGCGCCGCCGGAGCGCCGGACGCACTTCTCGGCCTCCTGCCGTGCCCGCTCCTCGATCCCCGCCGTGCCCTCGGCGAGCACCGCGCGGGGCGACTCGGCCCGGGCGGCGTCCCATTCCGCGTCGGTGGTGCAGTCGATCGTCGGCGTGCTCTTCCCGACCCCCCGCGGGTCGAAGCCGACGATGTCGAACACACCGGCCGCTCCCCCCGCCGCGAACGCCGCCGCCATGTCCACGCCCGAGCCTCCCGGCCCGCCGGGGTTGACGACGAGCGAGCCGATGTGGTTCTCGCTCCGGCCCGTGGCACGCAGCACCGCGATCTCCGCGGTCCGCCCCTGCGGCGTCGCGTAGTCCAGCGGCACCGTCATCCGGGCACACTCCACACCCGGCGTGCCGAACAGCTCGCGCTCGCGGTCGTCGTCGGCGAGCGGGAGGCACGGGCCCCAGGCCAGCACCTGTGTGTAGAACGGTTGCAGCTCCGTCGGCGGTGTCACCGGTGCCGGTCGCGCCGCCGGTACCGGCGTGGGTGCCGTGAGCAGCATCCCGGGCAGGGCGCACGACGACAGCACCGTCGCGCCCGCCGCCGCCACCACGGCGAGCGCGACCCGGCGCGCCCCTCTCAGTCTCGTGGTCCGCACTGTCCTTCCTCCCCCGATCCGTCGCCGCGGGTCGCGGCGGGTCCAGCGGAGGATGGGGGCGGGGGTGTCCCCCGGACGAGGGAGCGCGCACCCGAACCGTCGGGGGCGGACCCGACGGCCGGGGTGGGGCCGGCCCCGCAGGCGGCGTCAGCGCGGGGAGCGCGTGGTGCGGTGGGCCAGGCGGGCCAGCTCGCCGAGGCCCGCGCCGGTCTCCTTCTCGACCCACGCCCCGTCGAGCGCGCCGCAGTCGACGCCGCGCAGCAGGAAGCCGGACAGGGCCGTGACGGTGGCGGGCTCGTCGAGGAACCCGGAGTCGGCGCGTCCCCGGTAGGCGCGCAGCCGCGCGGCGGCCGAGCCCGCGGAGCCGCGGAAGAAGGCGAAGACCGCGGTGAATCGGCTCGGCAGCTGCGCCGGGTGCAGGTCCCAGCCCTGGTAGAAGCCGCGTTCGAGGGAGCGCCGGACGAGCCGGCCGTGCAGCGTCCACGCCGCGCGCACCGCCTCCGGCGAGCCGACGGGCAGGACGTTCGTGGAGCCGTCGGACAAGCGGACGCCGGTGCCCGCCGCCGCCACCTGCATCACCGCCTTGGCGTGGTCCGCGGCCGGGTGCTCCGTGCTCTGGTACTCGGCGGCGATACCGAGCGCGGCGGAGTAGTCGTAGGTGCCGTAGTGCAGGCCGGAGCAGCGGCCCTCACCGGCGGTGATCATGCCGGGCAGCGGGGAGGCGCCGTCGGGCCCGAGCACGGTCTGCGGGGTCTCGACCTGGATCTCGAACCGGAGCGTGCCGACGGGCAGGCCGTGCGCCTCCTCCAGCGCGTCGAGCACCGCGACGAGGGCGGCGACCTGGGCGGGCGCGGTGACCTTCGGCAGGGTGACGACGAAGCCGTTGGGCACGCCGCCGCGCGCGCCCAGCTCGGCCACGAACGCCGTCAGGGTGCGGAGGCCGCGGCGCCGGGTGGCGGCCTCCAGGCCGCGGAACCGGATCCCGGTGAAGGGCGGTGCGGTCCCGGCGTCGACGGCGGCGACCAGCTCGGCGGCCGCGCGGCGGACCTCGGCGTCCTCCTCGGCGTCGGGCCGCACGCCGTAGCCGTCCTCGAAGTCGATCCGCAGGTCCTCGATCGGCTCGGTGACCAGCTTGTCCCGCACGCGGGCGCGAAGCACCTCCGCCGCTGCCGGCGGGATGCCCCAGCAGGCGGCCAGCTCGGCCTGGCCGGGGGCGTGGGAGTCGAACACCTCGCACGCGGTGGCGCCCCACGTGGCGGAGACGGACCGGTCGAACCGGTCCGCGGGCACGTAGACCGTGTGCACGGGCTGGCGGGTCCCGACGTCACCGGGGTAGGCGGCCGCGAGGGCGGCGTCCACCGGGGCGAGATCGCGGTCGACCGCGGTCGCCAGTTCGTCGGCGAGATCCGTCATGGACGGATCCTGCCCCATCGGGTCGGTTCACACCGGACGGAACGGCGGACTCCGGTCCGCCGGTCGGGCGGCCCGTCACGCGGCGGCGGGCTCCCCGGGACGGCGGTGGTAGCGGTCGACGTACTCCTGGCCGCTCAGCTCCGCGATGGCGTCCATGACCTCGTCCGTGACCGCGCGGCGGATCGCGGCGGAGCCCTCCAGGCCGTCGTACCGGCTGAAGTCCAGCGGCCGGCCGAACCGGACCTCGACGCGCGCGACGCGCGGCAGCTTCTTTCCCACGGGCTGCACCTTGTGGGTGCCGATCAGCCCGACCGGCACCACGACCGCCCCGGTGGACAGCGCCAGCGACGCGACGCCGGTGTGCCCGCGGTGCAGCCGGCCGTCGAGCGAGCGGGTGCCCTCCGGGTAGATCCCGAACGCGCCCCCGGCCCGCAGGACCGTGCGCCCCGCCTCGAGCGCGGCGAGCCCGGCCTTGGCGTTCGCCCGGTCGACCGGGACGTATCCGAGCGCGGTGAGGAAGCGCGCGACGAGCCGGCCCTTCAGGCTCCGCGAGGCGAAGTACTGGTCCTTGGCGAGGAAGGCCACCGGTCGCGGCGTGACCAGCGGGATCACGGCCGTGTCGACGGCCGCGCGATGGTTCGCGGCGAAGATCACCGGCCCGGTCGCCGGGACGTTGTGCACCCCCTGCACCCGCGGCCGCCAGATCGTCCGCACCAGCGGCGCCAGCACCCACCTGATCAGGAACTGCATCGCTCTTCGATCCTCCCCCGGACCCGGCCGGACGCACCCCACGTCGCCCGGACCAGTGTGGCGTACCCCTTGTGACGGGTGGGTCACCGCTGAGGAACGTACTCACGACACGCGCCGGGCGGTTCCGCCACGTGAGGGAGACCCTGCGATTCGTGCGATCCGCCGAGATCCTCCTGGTCCGGGTCCGGTGGCGAGCCGGGGCGATCGACCTGGCAACGGGTGCTCGGCGCCTATTCGGTTGCGCGCGCCCGGCGCCGTGGGCGAAGGTGATCGCATCATGGAGCTCTGACACCACCGAACGCCCGCGGCCGCGGCACGAAGCCCGGCGGGCGCGAATCCCGATCGTCCCCGGTGGTGTCGTCATGTCCGCTCCCTCGTCCGCCCGCGCCGCGCTCGTCGCCCAGGACCTCGTCCGCACCCTCGGCACGCGCCGGGTGCTCGACGGTGTGTCCCTCACCGCCGCCCCGGGCCGGCGGATCGGCCTGGTCGGCGAGAACGGGGCCGGCAAGTCCACGCTGCTGCGGCTGCTCGCCGGCGCGGACGAGCCCGACGGCGGCACCGTCACGCGCCCGGCGGACCTGGGGTTCCTGCACCAGGAGATGCCGTTCGACCCGGCACACACCGTCGCCGCGGTCGTCGACGACGCCCTGCGCGAGGCCCGCACCGATCTCGCCGAGCTGGACCGGATCGGCCGCGCGCTCACCGAGGCGCCGGACGACGCCGACCTCCTCACCGCCTACGGGGAGCGCCTCGAGTCGGCCGAGCGGCACGCCGCGTGGGACGCCGACCGGCGTGCCGGGATGGTCCTGGCCGGGCTGGGGCTGGGCGGGGTCGGGCACGACCGCCCGCTCGGCAGCCTGTCCGGCGGCCAGCGCGGGCGGCTCGCCCTGGCCGCGCTGCTGCTCCGCCGGCCCGCGGCGCTGCTGCTCGACGAGCCCACCAACCACCTCGACGACGCCGCCGCGGCCTTCCTGGAGGAGGAGCTGCGCGGGATGCCGGGCGCGGTCGTGGTGGCGAGCCACGACCGGGCGTTCCTCGACGCCGTGTGCACGGACGTCGTGGACCTCGACCCGGGGCTCGGCGGGCCGATCCGCCACGGCGGCACCTACACCGACTACCTCGCCGAGAAGCGCGCCGAGCGGGAGCGATGGGAACGCCGCTTCGCCGAGGAGCAGCAGGAGCTCGCGGAGCTGCGGCACTCGGTCGCGGTGACCTCGCGCCGGGTCGCGCACGACCGGGCGATGCCGGACCGGGACAAGATGGGCTACGGCCGGCGTTCGCAGCGCATCGAGCGGCAGGTGTCGAGCCGGGTCCGGGCGGCGACCCGCCGGCTCGAGGAGCTCGAGCGGGACCAGGTGCGTCGGCCGCCGGCGCCGCTGCGGTTCCGGGCCCCGGCGCTGGCCGCGGGGTCGCCGGACGGCGTCCTCGTCGGGCTGCGTGGGGTCCGCGTCCCGGGGCGGCTCGCGGTGGACCGGGTCGACGTCGCCGCGGACGACCGGGTGCTCGTCACCGGGCCGAACGGCGCGGGCAAGTCGACCCTGCTCGCCGTGCTCGCCGGGACCCTCGCCGCCGAGGGCGAGGTCCGGCGCCGGCGCCGGCTGCGGGTCGGGCTGCTGGCCCAGGACACGGTGTTCGCGCGGCCGGACCGGACCGTGCGGGAGACGTGGGAGCTCACCCTGGGCCCCGAGCGGGCCGAGGCGGTGCCGCTGGTCTCGCTCGGCCTGGTCGCGCCGCGCGACCTGGGCGCCCGGGTCGGCGACCTGTCGGTCGGGCAGCGCCGACGGCTCGCGCTCGCCCTGCTGATCGCCGACCCGCCGCAGCTCCTGCTGCTCGACGAGCCCACCAACCACCTCTCGCCCCGGCTCTCCGACGAGCTGGAGGAGGCCCTGGGCACCGGGCCCGGCGCCGTCGTCGTCGCCTCGCACGACCGGTGGCTGCGCCGCCGCTGGGCGGGCCGGGAGCTGGCGCTGCGCGCCCCGTGAGCAGGGAAGGTGGTGCGCCGGCACCACCGCCGCACGGCGGGTCTACAGCTCGGCGCGCAGGGCCTGCTGGGCGTCGGCGCGGCTGAGCCCGGTGGCCTGCAGCAGGTCGATCGCGATCGAGCGCAGCTGGGCGATCATCACCTGCTCGGACATGCCGAGGTCGCCGGCCGCCGCACCCAGGACCGGGGAGTCGTGCACGAGGTCGAGGATCGGCGCGCGGGCCGCCTCCCGGTCGCCCCCACCCACCTGCGCGGTCAGCTTCTGCACCGCGGTGGCGAGCTGGGTGACGGCGTCGGGCAGGGCCTCGACCGCGGGCTCGTCGTCCTGCAGGGCGGTCAGCGCGCGGCGGGCGAGGACCCGGGTGTTGCGGAAGGCGTAGTCGGTGCGCTGGGCGAGATCGGCGAACCGGGCCAGCTCGGCGCGGTGCGGGCGGCGCAGCGGGGCCACCGCGGTGATCTCGCGGCCGGACTTCACCGACGCCCGCAGCTCGTCGACCAGGGGCTGGCTGCGCCGGGCACGCTGCAGCGCCTCGGCCGCCGCCCGCTCGTCGCGGGTGCGCAGCGCCTCGGCGACCCCGAACAGGACGGCCGCGAGCTCGTCGAGGGCGCGGCGGGCCTGCCGCCGGACCGGGCCGAGCGGGTGCGACGGCAGCAGGGCGGCCACGAGCAGCCCGACCGTGCCGCCGATCAGGGAGTCGACCCAGCGGTCGATCCCGCCGGTCTGCCCGGGCGGCAGCAGGGTCGCGACCAGGACGGCCGACGAGCCGGCCTGCGCGACGATGAGGGTGCCGCCGTCCGTGAACACCGCGGCCGCCACGGCGAGCATCACCACCAGGGCGATCTGCCACGGGCCCGAGCCGATCGCGGAGACCAGCAGGTCGCCGACCAGGACCCCGAGGCTCACGCCCACGACCAGCTCGGCCGTCCGCCGCAGCCGCGACCCGAGCGAGACGCCGAGGCTGATCACCGCGGCGATCGGGGCGAAGAAGGGCCGCGCGTGCCCGACGAGATCGGCCGCGACGAACCACGCCAGGCCCGCCGCCAGCCCGCACTGCACGATCGGCAGCGCCGACATGCGCAGGCGGCGCGCGCCCAGGTGCAGGCGGGCGCGCGCCCGCGCGGTCACGCTCATGGGACAGCGCTCATCCGAGGGCTGGGGTCAGGACACGCCCAGCGCCGCGGCCGCGGCCGGGTCCGAGTCGGTGAGGAAGCCGCGGATGCGCTCGACCTCGTCCGTCTCGCCGATCGCCTCGGCGGCGCGCAGCAGGGCACCCAGCGCCCGCAGGAACCCCTGGTTCGGCTCGTGCGACCACGGGATCGGGCCGAAGCCCTTCCAGCCGTTGCGGCGCAGCTGGTCCAGGCCGCGGTGGTAGCCGGTGCGGGCGTACGCGTACGCCGCCACGGTGTGGTTCTCCGCCAGGGCGTTCTCGGCCAGGGTGGCCCAGGCGAGCGACGACGCGGGGTTGGCCGCCGCGACGTCGGCCGGGTCCTCGCCCGCGGCCAGGGCCGCCGCGGCGGGGTCGACGGGCAGGCGCGTGGGCTCGGGGCCCAGCAGGTTGCCGTGCAGGCTCATCGCACTCCCTCGCTGCGCGAGGTCGGGCCGGAAGAACCGGGCACGGCGCGCGGGCGCCGTGCCGATGATTCGCTCGCAAGCTCGCTCATGTGCCTCATCCTGCCCCGTCGACCCCGGGGGCGACCCGGCCGGGCTCAGCCCGCCAGCGACTTGCCGGCCGACTTCAGCGACTCGCAGGCCTCGACGACCCGCTCGGACATCGCGACCTCGGCCTTCTTCATGTACGAGCGCGGGTCGTAGGTCTTCTTGTTGCCGACCTCGCCGTCCACCTTCAGCACGCCGTCGTAGTTCTCGAACATGTGCGCGGCGATCGGGCGGGTGAACGCGTACTGGGTGTCCGTGTCCACGTTCATCTTCACCACGCCGTAGGACAGCGCCTCGTGGATCTCCTCCAGCAGCGATCCGGAGCCGCCGTGGAACACCAGGTCGAACGGCTTCTCGCCGTGGTCGAGGCCGAGCTTCTCGCGCGCGACCTCCTGGCCCTGCTCGAGGATCTCGGGGCGCAGCTTCACGTTGCCCGGCTTGTACACGCCGTGCACGTTGCCGAAGGTCGCCGCGAGCAGGTAACGGCCCTTCTCGCCGGTGCCGAGGGCCTCGACGGTCCGCTCGTAGTCGCCCGGGGCGGTGTAGAGCTTCTCGTTGATGTCGTTGGCGACGCCGTCCTCCTCGCCGCCGACGACCCCGATCTCGACCTCGAGGATGATCCTGGCCTTGGCGGCCTCCTCGAGCAGCTCGGCCGCGATCTTGAGGTTCTCCTCGAGCTCCACCGCCGACCCGTCCCACATGTGCGACTGGAACAGCGGGTTCTGCCCCTTGGCCACGCGCTCCTGGCTGATCGCGATCAGCGGGCGGACGAAGCCGTCGAGCTTGTCCTTCGGGCAGTGGTCCGTGTGCAGCGCCACGTTGATCGGGTACGAGTCCGCCACGACGTGGGCGAACTCGGCGAGCGCGGTCGCGCCCGTGACCATGTTCTTCACCCGGGTGCCGGAGAGGAACTCCGCACCACCCGTGGAGACCTGCACGATGCCGTCGCTGCCCGCCTCGGCGAAGCCGCGCAGGGCCGCGTGCAGCGTCTCGGAGCTGGTGACGTTGATGGCCGGGTACGCATACTCCCCGCTCTTGGCCTTGTCCAGCATCTCGTTGTAGATCTCGGGGCTGGCGATCGGCATCTGAGTGGCCTCCTCGGGTCCGCGTCGGTCGCCCGCCAGTATCACCCACCAGCGTCGACGCGCCGAACGACGTGACGGTCGACTCCGCCAGCTCCGTCCGCCACCGACGGTCGACTCCGCCAGCTCCGTCTCCACGAATCCCACGCTCGATAAGGTGTCGCCCGTGGGGGGAGCGAACCCGGTGGAGACCGGCGCGTACGAGAGCACGGTCGAGCGCACGCTGAGCAGGTTGCGCCGGATCGACTCGCGGCCCGATCCCGCCGTCGCCGCCCCGCCGCCGCAGGCCCCCGGCGCCCCGCTCACCCTCGCCGACCTCTACCGCGACCACCGCATGCGGCTGGTCCGGCTCGCCGTGCTGCTCGTCGACGAGCCCGCCACCGCCGAGGACGTGGTGCAGGAGGCCTTCGCCGGGCTGCACCGGCACTGGGCCGGGCTGCGCGACGAGGCCGCGGCCGTCGGGTACCTGCGCACCGCCGTCGTCAACGGGTCCCGGTCGGTGCTGCGCCGGCGTCGCACCGCGCGCGAGTACGTCGCCCCGCACCAGGTCAACGCCCGGTCGGCCGAGTCGCTGGCGATGTTGTCGGCCGAGCACCAGGCCGTCGTCGACGCGCTGGCCACGCTGCCCCCGCGGCAGCGCGAGGTCCTGGTGCTGCGCTACTACGGCGGGCTGTCCGAGGCCGAGATCGCCGAGGCCGCCGGCATCACCCGCGGCACGGTCAAGTCCACGGCCAGCCGCGCACTCGACGCGGTGGCCCGTGCCATGGCCGAACGGTCCGGGGGAAGATAGGCCCGGGAGGACGAGTACCGATGACGAACCCGCACGCCCACGCGAACCCTGGCCCCACGATCGACCCCGGTCGCCGGCTGGCCGAGGCGCTGCACGCGCAGGCGGTCTCGTCCGCCGCCACGCCGGCCGGGCCCGCGGCCCCCCGCCGACCGGCACCGGAGCCGGGCATCGGCCCGGCGCTGCGCCGGCAGATCGTGTGGGCGCTGGTGATCGCGCTGCTCGCGGGCCTCGTGCTCGGCGCGGGGATCGGGCTCGTCTCGCTGCTCTTCCCGGGGGTCCTTCCCGCGGTCGGCTGACGGGACGCACAGGGACGCCCGGTACCGTCCTCGGCGTGACCCACACGCTTGCCCTGGGCCCGGAATGGCTGAAGCCCGACGTCATCATCGGCTGGCTCGGCCCCTGGGCGCTGCTGGGACTGGCGCTCATCGTGTTCGCCGAGTGCGGCCTGCTGCTGGGGTTCTTCCTCCCTGGTGACTCCCTGCTGTTCACCGCGGGCCTGTTCGTGGCCTCGGGGGCGATCCGCACGCCGCTGTGGCTGGTGTGCCTGCTGCTCGTGGTGGCCGCGTTCGTCGGCAACGCCTGCGGCTACGCCATCGGCCGCAAGGCGGGGCCCACGATCTTCGACAGACCGCGGAGCAGGCTGTTCAAGCCGCAGCACGTCACGAAGACGCAGGAGTTCTTCGACCGGTACGGCAACCGCGCCATCGTCCTCGGCCGTTTCGTGCCCGTCGTCCGCACGTTCATCACGGTGATGGCCGGCGTCGGGAAGATGGAGGCCAAGCGCTACCTCACGTACTCCCTGATCGGGGGCGTGGCCTGGGCGGCCGGCGTCACGGTGCTCGGCTACTTCCTCGGCCAGATCGAGTTCGTGCGGAACAACATCGAGCTGATGCTGATCCTGATCGTGCTGCTGTCGGTGGTGCCGATCGCGATCGAGTTCCTGCGCGCGCGCCGGCAGGGGCACGGGGCGGCCGAGGGGCCCGACCCCGACGCGACCGTCCGCATCCCGGTCGTCCGGCCGGACGAGCGCCCACCCGGCCACCACCGCTGATCCCGCTCGGGTGATCCCGCCCCCCGATACCGCAGCCGACCCGCCGCCGACCCGGAGGAGCACGTGCGCCACACGGTCCTGGCCCTCGACCCGCTCGGCTCGGCCGGGCCGGTCACGGTCTGGGTCGTCGTGCTCGCGTTCGTGTTCCTCGAGTGCGCGTTCGTCATCGGGCTGTTCCTGCCGGGCGACTCGCTCCTCGTCGCGGCGGGCGTGGTGCTCGCCGCCCACCAGCAGGAGGTCTCGGCCTGGCTGCTCTCCGCGGCCGCGGTGGTCGTCGCCGTGGCCGGGAACCAGGTCGGCTACCTGGTCGGCCGCTACACCGGCAACCGGATCAAGGTGCGCCGGGGGGGCAAGTTCCTGACCAGGGAGAACCTGGACCGGGCGGGCCGGTTCCTCGACCGCTGGGGCTTCTGGTCGATCGTCGTGGCGCGCTGGGTGCCGTGGGTCCGCACGCTCGCCCCGGCCATCGCCGGTGCCGCCCGCATGGACAACCGCAGGTTCCTGCTGGCGAACCTGGTCGGCGCCCTGGCCTGGGTGCCCACGCTGATGATGCTCGGCTACTACGCCGCAGGCCTGCTCGACCGCATCCCGTGGGTTCGCCCCGTCGCGGTGGTCGCGGCGATCGCCTTCTTCGTGATCGGCACGGCCGTCGGGGTCGTCCGGTACGTCCTGGAGATCCGCAAGCCGGTCGAGGAGGAGGCACCGGTCGACTCCGGGGTGGCGCGCGGGGGCCCCGACGCGGACCCCGCGACCGAGCGCTGACCCGGCACCGGCCCTCCCCGCCCGCCAGGGGTCATGCGGCCCCGGCGCGCTCCAGCCGGGCCGCGGCCTCGAGCAGCATCCAGCCCGAGAGCTGCACGGACAGGTCCCCCTCCGGGGCCCCCGCGGCGGGCCGGCGGGCCCGCTTGCGCCAGTCGTGCGCGAAGGCCGGTCCCACGGCGGTGTCCGCGCGGTTCTCCCACACCGACTCCGCGCTGGCGAGGACGAGGTCGCGGGCGTGCGGCAGCCGCGGCCGCCGGACCGCGGCGTCGGCGAGATAGCGGGCCAGGATGCCGTTGAACAGCCCGCCGTCGCCGCCGTCGTCGTAGCCGCCGATCACGCCGCTCGGTTCGGCGAGCCCGCGCGCCGTCGCCCCGAGCACCGCGGCGGCGCGCTCGGACCACCGGGCGTCCCCGTCGCGCTGCGCGAGCTCGACGCAGGCGCCGAGGTAGACGCCCTGGCAGTACGTGTACGTCGTCGCCACGACCTCCCGGGCCGCGCCCTGCGCGTCGAGCCGGACGCCGTCGCGGACGAGGCCCGTGCCCGGGTCGACGAGGGTGGCGGCCATCCAGTCCGTGAGCGCGGCGGCGGTGGCCAGGTCGTCCGCGGCGCCCGTGCGGGCCAGCAGGATCGCGGCCGGGCCGTTCGCCGGGGCGTTCTCGAAGTCGTCGCCGCGGCGCCACCTGATCCCGCCGCCCGCCGGGGTGTGGGCGGCGCGGATCCGCGCGGTGATGGCGTCGAGCGCGCCGCGGCGGCTCCGCACGCGCACGCCGGCGCGCTGGACGGCCAGGCCGAACCAGGCGATGTCGTCGTGGTAGTCGTTGGTCCAGCGGCCGAGGTTGCGGACCCGCACCCCGCGCACCATCCCGGCGATCGCGGCGGTGCGGCGGGGCTCCGGGGCCCGGATCTGGGCGTCGACCAGGCAGTCGAGCAGGTGGGCCTGCCACCAGTAGTGCCAGGGGCCGACGAGGGCCCGGGCCCGCTCGCGCGGCGCCGACGGGCGCGGGCTGCGGATGCGCCCGATCCGGGTCGCCGGCAGCACCCCGCCGATCCGATGCAGGTAGCGACGGGTGACCGCGCGTTCCGCGGCGGCCGCCCGGTCCGTCCACAGGCTCGTCATCGAGGCGATCATCGCAGAGGATTTCTGTCGGGGGTCGGGCCTACCGTCCGCGCCATGAACCCCGAGATCCCGTCCGAGCTCGTCCACCGCATCGACCAGTACGAGGCCTGGCAGCGCGAGACCATCCGCCGGCACGGCTGGGCGCTGCAGGCCGTGCTGGGGGACGCCGCGGGCCCGCCCTTCGTCTACACGGTCGGGCTGTCCGGCTTCGACCATCCCGAGCTCATCGTGTTCGCGGTCGGCCAGGCCACGGCGGCGCGGGCGCTCAACCGGCTCGGGGAGTACGTCCGGCTCGGCGGCCGCCTCGGGCCGGGGGACACCGTCGGCCTGCCCGAGGGGCTGGTCAGCCTGCTCGCCTTCCCCGACTCCGAGGGGTGGTTGCTGGGGGCGAACAGGCTGTACCGCGTCCCGGGCGGGCCGCCGGTGGAGGCCCTGCTGGTCGTGCCGGAGGAGGGCTACGCCGAGGAGCCGGGCGAGGATCTGCCCTGCCGGTTCTGCGGATGAGCGGGCGGCATCGGCGGAGCGCCGGGCGGGGCGACGGGCGGGGGCCATCGGCCGGGTCGGTGGCGGGATCCGAGGGCTCCCCGTCGTTGACGCCACGGTTCCGGACCGCGACCGTAGGACCATGACCCGCAGGCCCGACCGTCAGCGCGTGGTGGTCCCGCTGTTCGACGGCATCCAGCCGCTCGACGTCGTGGGGCCGCACGAGGTGCTGCGCATCGCGACCGGGGTGGCGGGCGGCCGCGGGTACGACGTCGAGCTGGTCGCGGTGCGGCCGGGCCCGGTGCGCTCGGAGACCGGGCTGGACCTGGTCGCCCGGAGCGGCCTGCCGGCCGGGCCGATCGACACCCTGCTCGTGCCGGGTGGCGGCGGGGCCCGGCGGCAGGGCCCCCCGGGCAGCGACGGCAACGAGAGCGAGCTCGTCCGGTGGATCCGGCAGGTCGCGCCGCAGACCCGGCGGCTGGTGTCGGTGTGCACCGGGGCGTTCCTGCTGGCGGCCGCCGGGGTGCTGCGCGGCGAACCCGCCTGCACGCACTGGCGGTGGGCCGACCGGCTGGCCGCGGAGCACCCGGAGGTCGAGGTCCTGCCGGACCCGATCTACGTCCGCAGCGGGCGGATCTGGAGCTCGGCCGGCGTCACGGCGGGGATGGACGTCGCCCTGGCGCTGGTCGAGGAGGACCTCGGCCCGGAGGTGGCGCAGAGCGTGGCCCGTGAGCTGGTGCTGCCGGTCCGCCGGGCGGGCGGGCAGAGCCAGTACGCCAGCCCCGTCTGGGCGCCGCCGGCGTCGCGGCCGTCGGTGCGGGCGGCGCAGGACATCGTGCACGCCGAACCGGCTTCGGACCTGCGAGTTCCCGTGCTGGCGTCGCGGGTCGGCATGAGCGAGCGGCACTTCGCCCGCGAGTTCACCCGGCTCGTCGGCACCCCGCCCGGGGTGTACGTCGAGCGGGTGCGCGTCGAGGCCGCCCGGGGCCTGCTCGAGTCCGGCGGGCTCACGGTCACCGCGGTCGCCTCCCGGGTCGGGTTCGGCTCGGCCGAGACGATGCGGCGGGCCTTCCTCCGCCGGCTCGGGGTGGCACCGGACCACTACCGCCGTCGGTTCGCCGGCGGCGTGGGTCGCACCGCGAGCTGAGCCCGGCCCCCGCGGAGCCCCCAGCACCGACCGGCCCCGCCGGCCGGTCGATCCCGCCCCTGTCGAAGGAGCCCGCCATGCAGGTCGCCATCCCGCTCTTCCCCCGCCTGACCGCCCTGGACGCGATCGGCCCCTACGAGGTGCTGCAGCGTGTGCCGGAGCTCGAGGTGGTCTTCGTCGGTGCCGAGCGGGGCGAGGTCCGGACCGAGAACGGGATGCTCGGGCTGACCGTCGACGCCACGTTCGCCGAGGTCCCCAACCCTGACGTGGTGGTCGTGCCCGGCGGCATCGGCACCCGGGAGCACCTCGACGGCGGGCCGCTCGTCGAGTGGGTGCGCGCCGTGCACCCGGGGACCCGCGCCACCACCTCCGTCTGCACCGGATCGCTGATCCTCGCCGCGGCCGGGCTGCTCGTCGACCTGCCCGCGACCACGCACTGGAGCGCGACCGACATCCTCGCCCGCTTCGGCGCCGAGCCCGTGCGCCGGCGCGTCGTCGAGCTGCCGGAGCAGCGGATCGTCACCGCCGCCGGCGTCTCCTCCGGCATCGACATGGCGATCCGGCTGGTCGCGCGCCTGGTCGACGAGGTCGCCGCGCAGGCCGCGCAGGTCTTCGTCGAGTACGACCCGGAGCCGCCGTACGAGGCGGGCCACCCGGACCAGGTCGGCGAGGAGGTCATGGCGCGCATCGCGGAGTACAGCGGCGTCCGCTCCTGACCCTCGCCCCTCTCCCGCATCTCCGGCTCGACCCCGCCCGGGCCTGCTCGTTCCTCACCCGAGGCCCGCGGCCGGGCCTCCCCCGCCCTCGCCCCGTCGAAGGAGACGTCATGTCCACGCCCGCTCGTCCCCGTTCCCGGTCCGGACTCCGCGCCGTGGTCACGGACCGCCGGTTCGTCCGGCACTACGTCGAGATGCTCGTCGCAATGGGCCTCGGCATGGCGGTCCTGCTGCCGCTCCGGCGGTTCGCCGGGCTGCCCGACCTGAGCGGCTCCGTCGAGCTGCACTCGCTGCTCATGGCCACCTCGATGACCATCGGGATGAGCGCCTGGATGCTGGTGCGCCGGCACTCCTGGGCGGCGATCGCGGAGATGGCGGTGGCGATGTACCTGCCGTTCGTGGTGCTCCTCGTGCCGTTCCGGGCCGGCGTGCTCGACGGGCACGGCGTCATGATGGCCGGCCACGTCCTGATGCTCCCGGCCATGCTGCTGGCCATGCTGCGCCGCCCCGCCGAGTACCTCGGCCACCACCACTAGCCGCGGGCCGCGCCACCCGCGGGTCACCTCGTCACCGGGCGGGCTCGACGACCGGGAGGTCGGCGAGCACGTCGGTGGCGAGGTGCTCCGGCCCCACGCCCTGCACGATGATCGCGGCGCCGTCCGAGTTGCGGGTGCGCAGCGGCAGGATCGCCTGGTACTCGGGCGAGCGGTACCACGCCCGCGCCTCCTCCGGGCCGGGGAAGCCGATCACCACCAGGTGCCCGGGGAACTCACCCTCGAGCACCTCGGGCAGGTCGCCGTGGACCACGAAGGTGCCGCCGTAGGGCGCGAGGGTGCCGTCGATCCGCTGCAGGTACTCCACGACCTCGGCGTTCGGGGTGACGCTGCGCAGGTGGGCGATGGCGTAGGCGGTCATCTCGGGTCCTCCTTCGTCGTTCGGACCACCCCAGCGTCGCCCGGAGCGGGGCGCCGGTCGATGACGTCCGAGGTAAGGCGGCAACACCACCTCCGGCGCTGCCGCGGGGACGTGACGTGGCGCACCCTTGCTGAGTTCCTAAAAGCAACGCAGACTGGGTTGCATCCAGGAACTCAGAGCGAGGAGGTTCCGATGCGGGACGCGGTGATCGTCGAGGCCGTCCGGACGCCGGTCGGCAAGGGCAGGCCGGGCGGTGCCTACGCCGAGGTGCACCCGGTCGAGCTGCACGCGCACGCCATCCGGAGCGCCGTGGAGCGGGTGCCGGGTCTGCGCCCCCACGAGATCGACGACGTGATCGGCGGGGTGGTCGGGCAGGTCGGCGAGCAGAGCGGCAACACCACCCGGTTCGCCGCGCTGGCCGCGGGCCTGCCGGAGTCGGTGCCGGCCACGACCGTCGACCGGCAGTGCGGCAGCAGCCAGCAGGCCCTGTCCTTCGCCGCGCAGGGTGTGCTCGCCGGCGCGTACGACGTCGTCGTCGCCTCCGGTGTCGAGTCGATGTCGCACGTGCCGATCGGCAGTTCGGCGAACGTCGACGGCGTGCGCGCGGACGTGCACGGCCCCTCGATCGCGCGGATCTACCCGGGCGGGCTGATCCCGCAGGGCGTGAGCGCCGAGCTGATCGCGCGGAAGTGGGGCCTGTCCCGCACGCAGCTCGACGAGTTCGCGCTGACCAGCCACCAGCGGGCGGCCGCCGCGTGGGAGCAGGGCTTCTTCGCCTCGCAGGTCGCGCCGCTGAAGGTCACGCACGCCGACGGCACCGTCACCCAGCTCGAGCGCGACGAGACCGTCCGCCCCGGCACCACCCTCGAGGCGCTCGCCGGGCTGCGGCCCGCCTTCGCCGACAGCCGGTGGACCGACCGCTTCGGCGAGATCGACTGGAAGGTGACGGCGGGCAACTCGTCGCCGATCAACGACGGCTCCGCCGCCCTCGTCGTGACGACCAGCGAGATCGCCGCGCAGCGCGGCTGGCGGGCCCGCGCCCGGATCCACACGACGACCGTGACCGGCGACGACCCGGTCTACATGCTCACCGGGATCATCCCCGCCACCGCGAAGGTGCTGGCCAGGGCAGGGCTGACCCTCGCGGACATCGACGCCTTCGAGGTCAACGAGGCCTTCTCCTCGGTCGTCCTCGCCTGGCTCGCCGAGACCGGCGCGGACCCGGCGAAGGTCAACGTCGACGGCGGCGCGATAGCGATCGGTCACCCGCTCGGCGCCAGCGGCGCCCGGCTCGCCACCACGCTGCTCGGAGTGCTCGAGCGGACCGGCGGCCGGTACGGCCTGCAGACCATGTGCGAGGCGGGCGGTACCGCCAACGCCACGATCATCGAGAGGCTCTGACATGGACGTCTCCGGAAGCGTCGCGCTGGTCACCGGCGCGAACCGCGGGCTCGGCCGGGTGCTCGCCTCGCAGCTGCTCGAGCGCGGCGCCACGACGGTCTACGCCGCCGCCCGCGACCCGCAGTCGATCACGGACGAGCGGCTCGTGCCCGTGGCGCTCGACGTCACGGACCCCGACTCGGTCCGCCGAGCCGCACAGGCGTGCGGCGACGTCACGCTCCTGATCAACAATGCCGGCCGTGCCGGGGCCGGCTCGCTGCTCACCGCCGACCTCGGCGCGGTGCGCGGCGAGCTCGACACGAACTTCCTCGGCCCGCTGCTCGTGACCCGGGCCTTCGCCCCGGTGCTCGCGCGCAACGGCGGCGGCGCGGTCGTCAACGTGCTGTCGGTGCTGTCGTGGCTGGCCGCGCCGCTGCACGGCTCCTACGCCGCGACGAAGGCGGCCGCGTGGTCGTCGACCAACTCCGTGCGCGCCGAGCTGCGCGGCCAGGGCACGCAGGTCGTCGGGGTGCACGTGGGCTACATGGACACCGACATGACCGCGGGCCTCGACGTCCCCAAGGTCCCGCCCGCCGGAGTCGCCGCCCAGATCCTCGACGCGGTCGCCGCCGGCGAGGACGAGGTCCTGGCCGACGACCTCACCCGTGGGGTGAAGCAGCTGCTGAGCGGCCCACCGGCCGCCCTCGCCCCGTCACGCTGAGCAGGGCGCCCACCGTCCACCGCACCATGATCGCGGCGAGCGTGACGTGAGGGTCGCCAGCACAACCACACCGTCACGCTCGCAACGATCACGGGACCGCGTGTCGCCGAAGATCACTGTCAGGGTGACAGGAGCGCTGCCGCGACGGCCGCACCGTCACGCTCGCGATGATCCCCGGAGTGTCGGCGTCCGGCCGTTACCAGGCGCGGGAGAGGTCGGCGTGCCGCCGGATCCAGGCGTGCATGGTGATGCCCGCGGCGACACCGGCGTTGATCGAGCGGGTGGAGCCGAACTGGGCGATCGAGACCAGGAGGTCGGCGCCGGCGCGTGCCTCGGGGGTCAGGCCCGGTCCCTCCTGGCCGAACAGCAGCACCGACTGCCGCGGCAGGTCGGCGGTCTCCAGGGGCACCGAACCCGCGGTGTTGTCGACCGCGACCACCGCGAGCCCGTGCTCGCGGGCGAAGCCGAGCAGCCCCGCGACGTCGGGATGGTGGTGCAGGGTCTGGTAGCGGTCGGTGACCATCGCGCCGCGCCGGTTCCACCGCCGTCGCCCGACGACGTGGACCGCGGCCGCCGCGAAGGCGTTGGCGGTGCGGACCACGGTGCCGATGTTGTGGTCGTGGCCGAAGTTCTCGATCGCGACGTGGAACGGGTGGGCCCGGGCCGCGAGGTCGGCGACGACGGCCTCGCGCCGCCAGTACCGGTAGGCGTCGACGACGTTGCGGCGGTCGCCGTGCTCGAGGAGCTCGGGGTCGTAGCGCGCGTCGTCGGGCCACGGCCCCTCCCACGGGCCCACGCCGACCTGGCCCGGCACGGCCCACTCGGTCGCCCCGGCGCTCTCCTCCTCCACCACCCCATGATCCCGCCCCCGTCCGGCGCGGCCCGACCCGCCCGCACACACCGCGGAGGCGTTCCGACGGGTGCGCGGCGCGGCACACCGCGTTCCGACGCCCGGCCGCAGAGCACCTCGGGGGCGAGGTGCCGGGACGGCGGGCATGTGGACCACGTCCTGGAGCTCACCCTGGCCCGCTCGAAGGGGCCCGAACTTCGCATCAGGGTTCCCTGACGCGTTCTCCTCGGTCACGCCGGGGGCGGTGTGGCCGCGGCCGAGCTGCCCTCCTCCCGCTCCCGGATCGCGGGCAGCGCCAGCCGGACGGGCGCGTGGGCGCGGTGCGCCCCGGCCGCCGCGGCGTGGTACTCCTCCAGCTGGGCCAGGAAGTCCGGGTCGGCGTAGACGCGGCCGTCGATCGTCGGGCCCTGTCGCCCGGTGAGCACCGCCTCGACGTCCTCGCCGGTCAGGGTCTTGTGCGTCTCCAGCGCGTGCGCGATGGCGAGCACCGCCGAGCGGTTCTCGGCCAGGATCTCCGCGGCCTTGTCCAGCAGCCCGCCGAGGTGGTCCTCGATCCGGTCGGCGAGCGCGCGGCGGATGACCTCCTCCGTGCTGCCGTCCTTGCCCGGGGCGCCCTTGCCGCCGCCGGGGGAGCCGACCTCGAGCCGCCGGGCGGAGGAGTACGACGACACCGTCGACCCCATGCCCCAGAAGCCCTCCATGAACGAGGCCACCGTGGTCGCGGACTCCAGGTCGCCGGACACGCCGGACGAGCTGTCGCCGTCGAAGAACATCCGCTCGCCGGCCAGGGAGGCCAGCGACACGAGGATGTCCGCCTCGTACTCCGAGCGCCACCGGGTGAACTGGTCCTCCGGCGGGATGCTCGCGACCATGCCCAGGTAGTCGCTGCCCTTCTCGATCGTCGCCAGGTCGATCTCCATGTGCTCGCGCACCCGGAAGGCGACGACGGCGTGGCAGCCCTCGTGCACGGCGACCGCGTGCCGCTCGCGCTCGATGTACTCCACGTCCTCGGGCGGGCCGAGCTCCTTGAGCTGCTTGGCCTTCATCAGGTCGCGGTAGGTGATGACCTCGCGGCCGTCCCGGATCGCGGTGATCAGGGCCTCGTTGACGAGGTCCTTGATCGTCGCGCCGGTGGCGTACGGAGTGATCGTCGCGAGCTTGTCGAGGTGCTCGTCCGTGATCTCGTGCGGCACCTTGTCCAGGTAGCCCTGGTAGGTGCGGATCCGGCCGGCCTTCGAGGGGTAGCCGACGCGGTAGATCCGGTCGATGCGGCCCGGCCGCAGCAGCGCCTCGTCGAGCGACTCCGGCATGTTCGTGGCCATCATGACCAGGATCCGGTACTTCGGCGGCGGCTTCGGCCGCATGCCCAGTGCCCGCCGGCCCCACCGGTTGAGCAGGCCGCGCGGCTTCTTCAGGCCGGAGAGCTCGGTGAGCAGCGCCTGCAGCGTGCCCATGCCGCCCCCGCCGCCGCCGTTCATCGCACCGCCCATGACGAACCGGCTGCGCGGCTCCTCGACCGGCGGCGCCGCGGCCGATCCGGTCCGCATCGACTGCCGGAACAGCATCGACTGCGTGTCCCGGGACAGGTAGGAGAAGCCGTGACAGCCCGTGCCGTGGAAGGGCGGCGGCGCGAAGCCGCGCGGGCCCCCGCCCGGGCCGGTGACGGCGAGCGAGCCGCGGTTGCCCAGCGCGTCGGCCTCGTCGAAGAAGACGATGACGCCGCCGTAGCGCAGCGACAGCTTGCGCAGCTTCCGGAACAGCGACTTCACCTTGAGGATGCCGACGCCCATGAACATGTTGATGAAGGCGCCGGGGTCGACGAAGACGTAGGGCTTGCCGGTCTCGCCCGCGACCGCCTCGGCCATCAGCGTCTTCCCGGTGCCGGGCGGGCCCCAGAGCAGCAGGCCGCCCGGGACGTAGCCGCCCTTGGCCTCGATCTCGTCCGGCTTCTCCAGGAACATGATGTTCTCGCGGATCCGCTGGACCACGTGGTCCTGGCCCCAGACGTCCGAGAACCGGGTCTTGATGTCGTCCGGGTAGTAGGTGTCCACGCCGCCCCGGGAGAGCAGCCAGAACAGGCCGATGAACTGGAACGCGATGAAGAAGAACGCGAAGGCCAGCTGCAGGATGAACGGCAGCGCCTGCCAGATCAGCGCCGGGGCCTGGAAGATCGCCAGGAAGGGCGAGGTGCCGAGCGCGGCACCGGCGACCAGGGCGATCAGCACCACCAGCAGCGCGATCTTGATGACGCGGGCCAGCCGGAAACGGGTCCAGTCCGAGAACCGCTTCTTGAGCGCCCGGTCGGTGCCGCCGAAGACCTTCCGCGTCCAGAAGACGTGGTAGGCCGACCACCGCTCCGACACGAAGTAGTGGAGCTGGCGCAGCAGCTCGAGCCCGGCGAGCCAGAGCAGCCACTGCGACTCGACGGTCTCGATGCGGAACGCGTCGGCGAAGGTGATCAGCGGGTTGTCCGCGACCTGCGACCAGACGATCACCAGGAACGCGACGACGAACAGCAGCAGCAGCTTGCCGCGGTCCCACAGCGACATCTTCCTGCGGCGCGGCTCGACCTTCTCCGGCGGCGGCACGTGCGCCGCCGGCGGCTCCGGGGGTGGACCCTCCGGCTGCCCCGGTGACCCGAGGTCGTCGACGATGGTCATGGGCCCTCCCGAACCGTGAACGAGGAGACGACGCCGTCGATCTCGGACTGCCGCTTCTCGAAGCAGTCCGCCGAGCAGCGGGCCAGCGCGAGGTACAACTTGCTGGCGTCGTCGTTGAGGTAGCCGGTCTGGTCGAAGATCTGCGGCGCACCGCCGTTGACCCGGTACGAGAAGACCGTGTGCACGCCGCGGATCCCCTCACCCGGGGTGAGCACCTCGTCCCCGAGCAGGGTGAACCCGGTGAGCCCGCTCTGCTGCCCGCCCAGCTGCATGGTCTGGCGGGCCGTGTCGGACACCGGGTAGATGAAGTCCCGGATCGTGTCCAGGGAGATCTGCCCGCGCGACTTCGCCGGGATCGGCTGGACCGTCACCAGGATGGCCGGCGAGTCGGCGGACTCACCGATGATGTGGCTCAGCGAGGGGCGCGCGTCGGAGTCGTACGCCTGGATCCACACGCCCTCCGTGGAGTCCTTCGCGGGGGTGACCCCGAGCCGGCTCTCCAGCTCGGCGGGGTCGACCTGCTTCCACGACGTCGGCACCTTCAGATAGGTACGGTCGGCGGAGTTGGTGACGTAGGTCCAGGAGGGCGCCCCGCAGCCCGCGAGGAGCGCGACCACCATCCCCGTCGCCAGTAGTACCGGCGCGAGCAGCGCGGGTCCACGCCGTGCCCGGCGCCCCGCTCGTCCTGCCATGGAAGCCCTCCCCCCACCGTGACTCTTCCGTGACCTTCGAGTATGCGGCACGAACCGCCCCCGACATTGCACCGTTCAGGTTGCGAAGACGTGTCCCCGCCGCCCGAAGTGTGACCTCTGCGTTCGTCGCGGGTCAGGCTAGGGGCGGCAAGGTCAACGGCGGGTGAGGGGCCGGTGCGCGGTGCGCACCGGGCATCCTGCGCCGTGCGGACACGGTCGGTCTGCGAGTGGTGGCGATGGGCGACCGCCCGGCGTGCGCGGGGCCCGAATCTGAGGGGGTTGCTCGGCGTTCGGAGCAATTGGGACGGCGTTCGGGGCAACTTCGCGTCCGTCGTCGACCGCCGGGCCCGCACCGGGCGCCGTCGCCCGGCACGGCCTTAAGCTTCCGTACCTCTCCGGCGGGGCTTGCCTACCGTCCCTCGCCGTGGACAGGACGACGGTCTCGGCGGCCCCGGCGGCGGGCGCCCGGGCGGCATGGGTGACGGCGCTGCTCGTGGTGCTGGCCGGCCCCGCGCTGGCGCACCTGCTGACCTCCGAACCCATGGGCATGTGGCGGCAGCTGTCGTCCGTGACCGGGCTCGTCGCGGCCTCCGCGCTCGTCTGCACCGCCGCGCTGCCCTCCCGGCTGCGCGGGCTGACCCGGGCCTTCGGCATCGAGACCGTCGTCGGGCTGCACCGCCAGCTCGGCGTCCTGTCCGCGGTGCTGATCCTCGTGCACCTGGCGGCCGTGGTCGCGGCCAACCCCACCCAGGTCGCGCTGCTGAACCTGCCCACCGCGCCGAACCGGGCGCGGGCCGCTGTCGCCGCGACGGTGTCGATCGCGCTGCTGGTCGTGCTGGCGGTCTGGAAGCGCAGGTTCAACCTCCGCTACGAGGTCTGGCGCTGGCTGCACGTGATGCTGGCGGTGTTCGTGCTGGGCGGCAGCGCGCTGCACGTGCTGTGGTTGCAGCACCTGGTCAACGACGCCGTGATGGGCCCGATCCTCACCGCGCTGGGCATGCTCGTCCTCGTCGTGTTCGCGATGCGCTGGTGGGGCCGGGCGGTCCTCGACCACGGCGGCGAGTTCGCCGTGCAGGCGGTGCGCGCCGAGAACCCGACGGTGACCACGCTGGTGCTCTCGCCACGGGAGGGCAGCGAGGGCCTGCGCTTCTCGCCCGGCCAGTTCGCGTGGGTGCGGCTGCAGCGCTCGGCGGTGGAGGAGCACCCCTTCACCATCGCCAGCAGCGCGCACGATCCGCGGTACACCGAGTTCACCATCCGCGGCACGGGCGACTTCGCGACCGGCGTCCGCGACCTGCGCCCCGGTGAGTCGGTGTGGGTCGACGGCCCGTACGGCTCGTTCACCTGCGACGACGTGCCCGCCGCCGGGCTGGTCCTGATCGCCGGCGGGGTGGGCATCACCCCGATGATGAGCATGCTGCGCACCGCCGCCGACCGGGGCGACCAGCGGCCCCACCGGCTGATCTACGTCGCCCGCGACACCGGTGACCTGCTGTTCCGCGACGAGCTCGCGATGCTGCGCCGCTACCTCGACCTGGAGGTCACGGAGGTGCTCCGGCGGCCCTCCGGCAACTGGACCGGCGCGACCGGCGAGATCGACGTCGCGCTGCTGACCACCGTGCTGAACACCCTCGACGTGAGTGCCCGCAACGACTACTTCCTCTGCGGCCCGCCGTCGATGGTCTCCGACGTGCACGGCGCCCTGACCGTCATGGGCGTCGACGACGACCACATCCACACCGAGCAGTTCGACATGGCCTGACCCTCCGACCACCTCCGCCGGCCGGTGCCGCCCGGCGGAGGGACCCTCCGCACGACCCGGCCACGCTCCCCCTCGCGGCCGGCACGCACCCGCTCCCCACGGGCCGCTCCCCGAAAGGTCCCCCGATGTTGCACCGCATCCCGCGCTCCGTGCGCTGGGCCCTGCTCGTCGCCGTCCTCGGCGCCGTCACGGTGTCCGTCCTGCAGTCCTGGACGACCGGCGCGCCGGGCACCGGCGGCTGGCAGCAGACCCAGTGGGGCCCGCTCGGGCCCGCCGACCGCGACCTGCTGATCAAGGTCCGGCAGGCCGGTCTCTGGGAGGCGCCGACCGGCCAGCAGATGTCCAAGCAGGCGACCAACCAGCAGGTCCGCGAGACCGGGCAGCACCTGGCCGAGCAGCACGCGGTGCTGGACCAGATCGACCGGGAGACCGCGGACAAGCTGGGCGTGCAGCTGCCGAGCCGGCCGACGGACCAGCAGATCGGCTGGATGAACCAGATCACGAACACCACGGGCACGGACTACGACCGGGTCGCGGTGCAGATCGTGCGCGAGGCCCACGGCAACGTGCTGCCCGTCATCGCGCAGGTCCGGGTCAGCACGCGCAACGAGCTCGTCCGGCAGTTCGCCGACACCTCGTTCCAGTACGTCACCGGGCACATCGCGATGCTCGAGGCCACCGGCCTGGTCGACTACTCCGCCCTGCCCGAGCCCCCGTCGCCCGGCCTGCTCAGCGGCGCCACCTCGCCCGCCGACATGATCGTTCCCGCGATCGTGTTCCTGGCCTGCGTGGCGGCCGCGATCGGCCTGCTGGTGACGCTGCGGCGCGGCAAGAAGAAGGCGCCAGCGCCCGCCGCCCCCGCCACCGGCCGCCAGCTCGCGGCCCTGCACTCCGCACCGGTGCTCACCATCCCGGAACCGCGGGAGGCGTCGTCGGGACGACGCGGGAAGCGTGCCCCGCTGCCGGTGGGGGGCGCCGCGCAGGCCGCCGGAGCGACCGCGACCGGCGGCCACCGGGCCGCTCGGCGCCGCGGCTCGAACAGCGGCGGCTTCCGGATCGACGACTCCGGCGGCTACCGCGTGCCCGAGGCGGCCGACCAGGCCGCTCCGGCCGGCCCGTCCGACTCCGGCGCCTTCCGGCGCGCCGACACGGGCGGGCACCGGCTCACCCGCTCGGCGTCCGACACCGGGGGCCACCGCGTCCGCAACGCGGCCGACTCCGGCGGCCACCCGACGGCCCGCACCGCGACCGCCGTCAGCGACTCCGGCGGCTACCCGTCCGTCTCCGGCTCCGGCGGCTACCCGTCCGTCTCCGACACCGGCCCGCAGCGCCGGCGCCGCGCCGGCGACTCCGGCGGGTTCCGCTTCGACGACCTGCTCGGCTCCGACCGGGCCGGCACGACCGGCGGCCACCGCGTGCCGCGCACGACCGACACCGGCGGCCACCGGCTCGACGAGTACGACCCGGCCGCCCGTCACCCCCGCTCCACGACCCGAGGAATGACCCACTGATGGCAACCCGGACCGACACCCCAGACACCCCCGAGACCCCCCGCGTCGGGCGCACCGCCCGGTCCGCCCGCCTGCGTCGGGTCCTGCTGACCACCGCGGCCGCCGCCATGGTCATGATCCCCACCGGCTGCGGGTACGCGGCCGCCGCCGACCGGATCTCCACCGGCGGCAGCCACGCGGCGCACGCCGCCGCCCCGGTCGCGGACCGGGAGGACCAGCAGGGCTCGGCCGAGGCGACCGCCGGGGCCGACGACGCCGGGGCCGACGACGCCGGTGCCGACGCCGAGGCCGGCGCCGGGGGGCAGCAGCAGGGCCGCGGTGCGGAGAAGCGTGCGGACCAGGCCGACGCCAACGCCCGGAACGGGCAGGACGACGCCCGGAACGGGAACGCGAACGGTCAGAAGCAGGCCCCGGCCGAGGAGCAGGCCGGGGACGCCGCCGGCCAGGGCGGCGACCAGGCGAAGGCCGGCGGCGAGAAGATCAACGGCCTCGACGTCCTGGCCCGCGACTGCGCGAAGAGCAACCTGCCCCCGCACGACGGGTTCCAGAAGGGCGACCGCTGCGTCTCGACCGCGTTCGGCGAGGTCGGCGACGCGAACCAGAACCCGTCCCTGCTGATCACGAAGTTCCCGCAGAAGGTGCAGGCGAACCAGCCCTTCAGCATCGACGTGACCACCCGCAACCTGAAGCGCGACCGGTTCCTCGGCGCCGCGGCGGGCGGCTACTACCTGGAGAGCTCGCTGCTCGACGACAACGGCATCCAGCGCGGCCACTTCCACACGGCCTGCCGGATGATCTCGCTCGACAAGGCGCCCGCCCCGGGCGACAAGCCGGCCTTCTTCCTGGCCACCCAGGACAACAAGGGCGGCGCCGGCGAGAGCACGGTGAGCGTCGACGTCACCGGCCTGCCCAAGGGCATCGCCCAGTGCAGCTCGTGGGCCGGTGACGGCTCGCACCGCATCCCGATGATGGAGCGGGCCGACCAGACCCCGGCCTTCGACTCGGTCCGGATCCAGGTCGACTGACCCCGGCGGGGGCACGGTTCCGGCTCCCGTCCGACCCGAAGGACCCGGTACGACGGCCGGGAATGGGGCGGGCCGGGCGGGGCCGGGACCAGGGGCCGGACGGCGGCCCCTGCTACAGCCCCAGGTCGGCGAGGCCGAGGAGCGCGCGGTACGGCGCGCCCTCGGCCTCGATCGCTTCCCGGGCCCCGGTGGCGCGGTCGACGACGGTCGCCACGCCGACGACGGTGGCCCCGGCCTCGCGCACCGCGCGGACGGCCTGCAGCACCGAGCCGCCGGTCGTGGAGGTGTCCTCGACGACGAGGACCGGGCGGCCCGTGATGTCCGGGCCCTCGATGAGCCGCTGCAGCCCGTGCTCCTTGGTCGACTTCCGGACCACGAACGCGTCGACCGGCGGGACCGCGGGGTCGACCGCCCGCTCGGCCGCGGCGGCGTGCAGCACGGCGTCGGCCACCGGGTCGGCGCCGAGGGTCAGCCCGCCGACGGCGTCGTAGACCCAGTCCGCGGTGAGCGTCCGCAGCAGCCGCCCGACCAGCGGCGCGGCCTCGTGGTGCAGCGTCACCCGACGCAGGTCGACGTAGTAGTCGGCCTCGCGCCCGGACGACAGCGTGACCTTCCCGTGCACGACCCCGAGCTCGCGCACGAGCTCGGCCAGCCGCAGCCGGTCGGTGTCGTCGGTGGGGTCGGTGGCGGTGCTCATGGTTCAGCGCTCCCGGTCGAAGGTGGCGACCAACCGGCGGACGACGCGGCGCGGCAGCACGCCGACCACCGACGAGATCGCCTTGTACTGCAGGCTCGGGACGGACACGACACGGCCGCCGGCCAGGTCGGCGAGGCACTCGTCGACCACCCGGGCGGCGTCGAGCCACAGCGGCCCCGTGCGCGCACCGACGTCGATGCCGGCCCGCTCGTGGAACTCCGTGCGGACGAACCCGGGGCAGAGCGCGAGGGCCCGCACCCCGGTGCCGGCCAGCGAGGCCGCGACGCCCTCGGTGAACGCGGTGACCCAGGCCTTGTCGGCGGTGTAGGTCGAGCCGCTGCCCGGCAGGAACCCGGCCACGCTCGAGACGTTGACGACCGCGCCGCGACCCCGGTCGACCATCCCCGGCACCACCGCGCGCGTCAGCTGCAGCACCGCGGTGACGTTGAGGTCGTGCTGGGCCTGCAGGTCCTCGGCCGACGTGGTGAGGAAGCTGCCCCGCTGGCCCATGCCCGCGTTGTTGACCAACAGGTCCACCGGCGCGCGGTCGGGGTCGGCGAGCCGGCGGACGACGCGGGCGCGCTCGTCGGGGGCGGTCAGGTCGGCGGGCAGGACCTCCACCGAGACACCCGCCTCGCGGTACCGCGCGGCCGCCTCCTCGAGCCGGTCGACGGTGCGGGCGACGAGCACGAGGTCGCGCCCCTCGGCGGCGAGCCGGTCGGCGAAGGCGGCACCGATGCCGGAGGTGGCGCCGGTGATCAGGACGGAGGGCACGCGGGCGACACTAGTCGGCCCGGGGGCTCAGCTGCCCGTCGTGTGGCGTGTGCCGTCGAGCGCGTGTTCGAGGGCGGTCGCGACCTCGGCGAGGTCGGCGAGCAGGTCCTGGCCGCGCTCCGGTGTGACGTCCGTCGGCGCCGCGGCGAGCACCCAGGTGTCCTCGGCCCACAGCAGCTCGATGTCGTCGCCCACGGCGTCGGCGGCGTCGGCCACCCGGTCGGTGAGCAGCGGGCGGATGGCCTCGGCGTCGGAGACGAAGGAGTAGCGCTCGCCCACCGGCTCGAGCAGGTCCAGGCCGGCCCCGTCCGCCTCGGGGAGCGGGGCCGAGGGCAGCCGCAGCTCGACGGCCGCGGGCAGCGCCTCACGCAGCTGCACCGCCACGACGACCGCGTTGACCCGGCCCTGCTGCTCGTGGTCGAAGAGGAAGCCGTGCCGGCCGCCCTCCGGGGTGGGGACGGTGCCGCTGGCCAGGTTGCGGGCGATGCCCGGGCCGCCGTTCTGCACGGTCCCGTAGCGCCAGCGGCTCGGCAGCACCGGGTCGCTGTCGAGGTACTCCCAGTCGTGCAGCGCGGCCCACTTCCGCCGGTCCCGCGCCCCGGGTTCCCGGGCCCCGCCGCCGCGGCGGTCGGCGAGGAGCAGCGCGGCGCCGGCGAACAGCGCGACCACGGCGATCACGAACCAGACCCACGACGGAAGACCCACGTCGTGACCCTAGCGCCGCAGGCCCCGACCGTGCGGGAACGCCACGATCACCCGTCCGGGGAAGACGGTCGAACGTGGCCGGACCGGCGCCGAACGGCGGGCGCGGGGAACCGGCGGCACATCGGACGGCACATCGGACGGCACATCGGACGGCACATCGGACGGTCGTCACGTGGGCGGGCGCGCCGGATCCGCCGCCCAGTCCGCGCGTACGGCGTCGGCCTTCGCGCCCTCCTTGCCGGCCTCGACGACGGCGTCGCGTCCGAGCCCGAGCAGCGCGTCGCCGGGTCCGCCCAGGGGTTCGAGGACCCGGGCCGCCGACACGGCGTACCGCTGCGTGACCCGGGCCAGGGACGCGAGCAGCGCGCCGAGGCCCGCCCGCACCTCCTCCAGCCACGCGAGCAGCGCGCGGACGCNCGCGAGCAGCGCGCGGACGCCCTCGGCGAGCCGGGCGGCGAGCGTGGCGGCCTCGCCGATCGGGGCGGCGGCCGCGAGCGGGGTGAGGACGCCGGCGCTCGCGATCGAGGCGAGCGCCCACCGGGCGAGGTCCCAGAGGAAGGACGCCACCGTGTCGCGGATCAGCGCCCGCTCCGCGCCGACGGTCGCACCGACCTCGAGGAGGCGGTCGGCCACGGCGGCGCAGTCGGCGGCCAGCCCGGACAGGGCGGCGGCGTCGCGGCCGGCG
>NZ_JBHSQK010000065.1:0-23283 GCF_042658055.1 Pseudonocardia lutea | reverse complement strand
GCCGCCGACCTGCACCTGCCCGCGACGATCGCCGCCGCGGCGCCCTTCCAGCACGAGCGCGGCCGCCGGGGTCCGGGCCTGCTGCTGCAGCGCGCCGACCTGCGCGCGGCGCTGCGCGAGGGCCGCGAGGGGAACCTGGTGCTGTTCGTCGTCGACGCCTCGGGCTCCATGGCCGCCCGCAAGCGCATGGCGACCGTGTCCGGCGCCGTCCTCGCCCTGCTCCGCGACGCCTACCAGCGCCGGGACAAGGTCGGCCTGGTCACCTTCCGCTCCGCCGGCGCCGAGCTCGTCCTCCCGCCGACGACGAGCGTCCCGACCGCGCAGGTCCGCATGGCGGCGATGCGCACCGGCGGCCGCACCCCGCTGGCCGACGGCCTGCTGCTCGCCCGCCGCACCCTCGCCGCCGAGCGGGTGCGGGACCCGCGCCGCCGGCCGCTCGTCGTCCTGCTGACGGACGGGCGGGCGACCGTCGCCACCCGGCCCGGCGGCGATCCCGTCGGCGACGCGCGGCGCGCGGCCGGGCTGCTCGCCACCGACGGCGTGCACACCGTGGTGGTCGACTGCGAGTCCGGGTTCGTGAGGCTCGGCCTCGCCCGGCAGGTCGCGGCGGCGGCCCGCGCCCCCGTCATCACGGTCGACGAGCTCACCGTCGCCGACCTGACCGCCGCCGCGACCGCGTAGCGCGGCCCACCCGGACCGATCACCGCGCCGACCAGGGAGGACGACCGATGCCCCAGGGCCAGGTCACGACCGTTCCGCAGGACGGGCTCACCACCCGCCAGCGCCGCAACCGCCCGCTACTGGTGGTGCACACCGGCGAGATGAAGGGCAAGTCGACGGCGGCCTTCGGGCTCGCCCTGCGCGGCTGGAACCAGGGCTGGTCGATCGGCGTGTTCCAGTTCGTGAAGTCGGCGAAGTGGAAGGTCGGCGAGGAGGAGGCCTTCCGCGCGCTCGGTCGGCTGCACGAGCAGACCGGCGAGGGCGGCCCCGTGGAGTGGCACAAGATGGGCTCGGGCTGGAGCTGGAGCCGCAAGGCCGGCGGCGAGGAGGACCACGCCGCCGCCGCGCTCGAGGGCTGGCGGGAGATCCGCCGCCGGATCGAGAGCCGGGTCCACGAGGTCTACGTGCTCGACGAGTTCACCTACCCGCTCAAGTGGGGCTGGGTCGACGTGCACGAGGTGGTCGAGGTGCTCACCGCGCGGGAGGGCCGCCAGCACGTGATCATCACCGGCCGGGACGCGGCGCCCGAGCTGATCGAGGCCGCCGACCTCGTCATGCAGACGACCAAGATCAAGCACCCGATGGACGCCGGGCAGAAGGGGCAGCGGGGGATCGAGTGGTAGCCCGGGCGGTCGTCGTCGCCGCCCCGGCGTCCGGATCCGGGAAGACGACGGTCGCCACCGGCCTCATGGCCGCGCTGGCGCGGCGGGGCACCGCGGTCGCGCCGTTCAAGATCGGGCCGGACTACATCGACCCCGGCTACCACACCCTCGCCGCCGGCCGGCCGGGCCGGAACCTCGACCCGGTCCTCGTCGGCGAGCAGCGGATCGGTCCGCTGGTCCGGCACGGCGCCGCGGGCTGCGAGATCGCGGTGATCGAGGGCGTCATGGGGCTGTTCGACGGCCGGGTGGCCGACGGCTACGGCTCGACGGCGCAGGTCGCGGCCATGGTGGGCGCGCCCGTGGTGCTCGTCGTGGACTGCCGGGGCCAGTCGCGGTCGGTCGCCGCGCTGGTGCACGGCTTCCGCAGCTTCGACCCGACCACGCGCCTCGCCGGGGTGATCCTCAACCGGGTCGGGTCGGCGCGGCACGAGGAGGTGCTGCGCGCGGCGTGCGACGAGATCGGGCTGCCGGTGCTCGGCGTCCTGCCGCGGCGGACGGAACTGGTCGTGCCGTCGCGCCACCTGGGCCTGGTGACGGCGGTGGAGCACGGGGCCGCGGCGATCGCGGCGGTCGACGCGATGGCGGCGCTCGTCGCCGAACACGTCGACCTCGACGCCGTGGTCCGGGTGGCCGAGCCGCTGCCGGCGGGGCCGGTGTGGGACCCGGCCTCCGAGCTGGGCGGTGTCCGCGCCGGGCCGGGCCTGCGCACCGCGGTCCTGGGCGGCGAGGCCTTCTCCTTCGGCTACGCCGAACACGTCGAGCTGCTCGAGGCGGCGGGGTCCGAGGTCGTGCTCGTCGACCCGCTGCGCGAGGAGACCCTGCCCGCGGGTGTCGGCGGGCTCGTCCTGCCCGGGGGGTTCCCCGAGGAGCACGTCCGCGACCTCGGCGCCAACACCGGCCTGCTCGCCGCGATCCGCGCGCTCGCCGCCACCGGTGCCCCGATCCGCGCGGAGTGCGGCGGGCTGCTCTACCTGTGCCGCGAGCTCGACGGCGTCCCGCTGGTCGGGGCCCTCGACGCCACGGCCGCGATGGCCGGCCGGCTGACCCTCGGCTACCGCGACGCCGTGGCGCTGAGCGACTCGACCGGCTTCGCCGCCGGCGAGCGGGTCGGCGGACACGAGTTCCACCACTGCGCGGTCACCCCGCGGGCCGGTGCGGCCGCGGCGTGGGGCTGGCGCGGCGGGCAGCCGGAGGGCTTCGTCGCGGGCGGGGTGCACGCGTCGTTCCTCCACACGCACCCGGCCGGCACGCCCGGCTCCGTGGCCCGGTTCCTGGCGGCGCACGTTCCCGCTGCTCAGGTCGGGTCGTGAGCGACGGCGACCCCACCGATGGCCCCGACGGCGGCCGGTGCGTGGTCGGGATCGGGGCACGGCGTGGGGTGTCGGCCGCGGCGGTGCGGGCGGCGCTCGCGGTCGTCCGGGACGTGATCGGGGAGGTCGCCGTCGTCTACGCCTCCGTGGAGGCCAAGGCGGGGGAGCGGGGCGTGCTCGACGCCATCGCGCCCGCGCGGCTGGAGGTGCGGCCGGCCGGGGCCCTGGCGGCCGTCCCGGTGCCGGGCAGCGCCCGGGTCGGCGAGGCGGTCGGCACACCGTCCGTCGCCGAGGCCGCGGCCCTCCTGGTGGCGTCCGAGCTCGGTGCGCAGCCGCGGCTCGTGGTGCCCAAGACGATCGTGGGGGATGTGACGGTCGCCGCCGCCCGCGTCGGGCACACCTCCCTGACCAGGGGGAACTCGCCATCGGGAGAGGCGTCCCCGGTCCGGGACCGTTCAGCTCCGATCGTCGGCTCGTTATGCTTCCGCGGTCGGCGTCAGGGAACCCGGGGTGACCCCGGGCACGTCCCGCCTCCGTCTCCTCAGGGAACGCCGGCCCACGACCAGCCCGCCGGGTGATCCGCGGAAGGACCTGCACGTGACCCAGCACGACCAGTACCTCGTCGGCCTCGAGCTCGCCGGGCGGAAGGTGGTCGTCGTCGGGGGAGGGCAGGTGGCGCAGCGGCGGATCTCCCGGTTGATCGCGTCGGGGGCGCTCGTCGAGGTCGTCGCGCCGGACGTGACCCCGGCCGTCGAGGGCATGGCCTCGGCCCGGGAGATCACCTGGACGCCGCGGCGCTACGCCGAGGGCGACCTCGACGGGGCCTGGTACGCCCTCGCGTGCACGGACGACCCCGAGGTCAACGCGGCCGTCGGCGCCGAGGCCGAGTGTCGCCGGGTCTTCTGCGTCCGGGCGGACGACGGGCGCCTCGGCACCGCCGTCACCCCCGCCACGGGTCGGTACGACGGGCTGACCGTCGGCGTCCTGGCCAAGGGTGCCCACCGCCGCTCGGCCGCCGTGCGGACCGCGCTGGTCGAGGCCCTGCAGGCGGGCGTGGTGGCGGACTCGGCCGATCCGGTGCTGCCGGGTGTCGCCCTGGTCGGCGGCGGCCCCGGCGACCCCGAGCTGATCACCGTCCGCGGCCGCCGGCTGCTGTCCCGGGCGGAGGTCGTGGTCGCCGACCGGCTCGGCCCGCGCGACCTGATCGAGGAGCTGGGCCCGGACGTCGAGGTCATCGACGCCTCGAAGATCCCCTACGGCCGCGCGATGGCCCAGCAGCGGATCAACGAGCTGCTGGTCGAGCACGCGAAGGCCGGGAAGTTCGTGGTGCGGCTCAAGGGCGGCGACCCGTTCGTCTACGGGCGCGGGTTCGAGGAGGTGCAGGCCTGCACCGCGGCCGGGGTGCCGGTCACCGTCGTCCCCGGCATCACCAGCGCCTTCGCGGCGCCCGCCGTGGCGGGGATCCCGGTCAGCCACCGCGGGGTCGCGCACGAGATCGTCGTCGTGTCCGGGCACGTCGCCCCGGACGACCCGCGCAGCCTCGTCGACTGGCAGGCCCTCGGCCGGATGCGCGGCACGATCGTGCTCATGATGGCGGTCGAGCGGATCGCGCAGTTCGCCGCCGCCCTGATCGAGTACGGCCGGCCCGCGGACACCCCCGTCGGCGTGATCCAGGACGGCACCACCCGCATCCAGCGCACCCTGCGCGCCACGCTCGGCACGGTCGCGATGCGGATCAAGGAGCAGGAGATCAGCCCACCGGCGATCATCGTGATCGGCCCGGTCGCGGGGCTGTCGGCCGAGGGGTGAGCGCCGCGCCGGTGCTGCACCTGGTCCGGCACGGCGAGAGCACCTGGAACGCCGCCGGCCTGCTGCAGGGCCGCACCGCTCACGTCGGGTTGACGGCGCGGGGCCGCGCACAGGCACGCGCGGCGGCGGAGGCGCTGCGGGTCGGCGCGGGCGCGCTGGTCCTCACGAGCCCGCAGCGGCGCGCGGCGGAGACGGCCGCGGCGGTCGGCCGGGTCCTGGGCGTGCCGGTGCGGGAGTGCCCCGGGCTGTGCGAGCAGTCGCACGGCGAGTGGGAGGGCCGCCCGGCCGCGGACTGCGCGGCGGCGTTGGCGGGCGCGGATCCCGACTGGGCGCCGCCCGGCGGGGAGACGGGCCGGGAGCTGCACGCGCGGGCGCAGCGGGTGCTGCGCGCCCTGCCCCCGGCGCGATCGGTCGTCCTGGTCACCCACGGCGAGACGCTGCGCGCCCTGGTCGTCGCGGCCTGCGGGCTGGCGGTCGAGGAGGCGCCGCGGGAGCTCCCGCCCAACGGCACGGTCGTCGCCCTGCGACCGGTCGGGCCGGAAAGGTGGGAGCGGGCGGAACAGCCGGCCGCGCGCGGCTGAGGAGCTCGTGGAGCGGACGACGGGACTCGAACCCGCGACCCTCACCTTGGCAAGGTGATGCGCTACCAGCTGCGCTACGTCCGCATCTGCACCCGGTCACCCGGGGCCGCCGGCGCTGCTCGCTCCGACGCCGACCACGGTACCGCACCTCGGAAGCCCCTCCGACCAGGGGGTGATCACCCAGCGCGACGGGCCGCTGCGGTATAGGGCCTCACCGGTCGACCGGGTGTGACGCCCGGCCGCTTGCGTCTCCGCCCGCGGCGTGGTGTCGTCGTGGGCGACGGCAGTGGAGGAAGCCGGTGTGAATCCGGCGCGGTCCCGCCACTGTGACCGGGGAGCGCGTCCCCACCCGAGGGTCACCGCCCGCGAGGGTGGGAAGGCCGGGGGCGCGCGTCGATCCGGGAGCCAGGACACTCGCCGCCGTCGCACGGTTCCGACGATGAGGGCGCGGACCCTCGAGGAGGCCAGGATGACCGGCGACGGTCGCGACACCGCTGCGCGCACCCCCACCGTGACGGTTCTCGGCACCGGCGGGGGTGATCCCGAGACCGCCGAGGGCGCCGACCTGCTCGCCGCCGCCGACGCCGTCCTGGCCACCCTGGACGTCGAGTCGACGGTCCTGTTCTACGCCGAGGCCTGGCGCGTCGAGCGCCTGGCGGACCTGGCCGGGGCGGGCGCCGCCGTCGCCGACCTGGTCGGTCTCGGGGCCACCCGCGTGGTGCTCGCCGTGCCCGGGGACCCCGCGGCGAACCCGGGCTGCCGGGCGCTGCTCGACGGCCTCCGGGTCGCCGGGATCCACGCCGAGGCGCGGCCCGGGGTCTCGCTCGTCCCGCCGCGGCTGACCCCGATGCCCTGGTGACCGGCGACTTCTACGAGGTCGTCCACGGCCGCCGCGACGTGCGCACCGGGTTCCTGCCCGACGAGCCGGTCGACGACGCCGCGCTCCACCGCGTGCTCGAGGCCGCGCACGCCGCGCCGAGCGTCGGGTTCTCCCAGCCCTGGGACTTCGTCGTGGTGCGGGACCGGGCGACGCGCGAGCGGGTGGCGCAGCTGGTCGCGGCGCAGCGGGCGGCGTTCGCCGCGTCCCTGCCGCGCGCCCGGGCGGAGGCGTTCGGCGCGCTCAAGGTGGAGGCGGTGCTCGACACCCCGGTCAACGTCGTCGTCACCTCCGACCCCACGCGCGGGGGCCGGCACGTGCTCGGCCGCCACGGACGCCCCGAGATGGCCGCGCACTCCACGGCCTCGGCGGTGCAGAACCTGTGGCTGGCCGCCCGGGCCGAGGGCCTCGGCGTCGGCTGGGTGAGCTTCTTCGACGACGCCGGCCTGCGCGCCCTCGCCGCGCTGCTCGGGCTGCCCGCGCACGTCGAGGTGGTGGCGTACCTGTGCCTCGGGCACGTGCGCGAGTTCGCGCCGGAGCCGGAGCTGGCGACCGCGGGCTGGGCCCGCCGCCGCCCGCTGCGGTGGGCGGTGCACCAGGAACGGTACGGAGACCGGGCGCTGCCCGGGGAGGTGGCGATGACCCTGCTCGACGAGACCGTGGCCGCGATCCGGCCCGCCGACGCCGCCGCCGAGGCGGAGGCCCGGGACCGGCTCGACCGGATGACCAAGCCGCGCGGCTCGCTCGGCCGGGTCGAGGACCTCGCGGTGCGGCTCGCCGGGATCGCCGGGCAGTGCCCGCCGCCGGTGCCCGAGCCCGCGGCCGTCGCGGTGTTCGCCGGGGACCACGGCGTGCACGCGCAGGGCGTGAGCCCGTGGCCGCAGGAGGTCACCGCGCAGATGGTCGGGAACTTCCTGGCCGGCGGGGCGGTGGTCAACGCCTTCGCGCGGCAGCTCGGGGCCGAGGTCCAGGTGGTCGACGTCGGCGTCGCGGCACCCCTCGACCCCGTGCCCGGGCTGCTCCCGCGCCGGATCGCGGCGGGCACCGCGGACATGACGGTCGGCCCGGCGCTGACCCGGGACCAGGCCCGCCGGGCCGTCGAGGCCGGGATCGAGGTGGCGCGGGACCTGGTCGCCGCGGGGAACCGGTGCCTGGTCACCGGCGACATGGGCATCGCCAACACCACCGCCGCGGCCGCGCTGATCTGCGCCGTGACCGGGGCGGACCCGGCCGGGGCGACCGGGCGGGGCACCGGGATCGACGACGCGACGCTCGTCCGCAAGACCGCCGTCGTCCGGCAGGCGCTGGCCCTCCACACCCCGGACCCCACCGACGGGCTCGGCCTGCTCGCCGCCTTCGGCGGGCTCGAGCACGCCGGGATCGCCGGGTTCGTCCTCGGTGCCGCCGCGCTGCGCGTGCCGGTGCTGCTCGACGGCGTCAACGCCGGGGCCGCGGCCCTCGTCGCCTCGGTCCTGGCGCCCGACGCCGTGGCCGCCTGCGTGGCCGGGCACCGCTCCGCCGAGCCGGGACACCGGATCACGACGGCGCACCTCGGGCTGGAGCCGCTGCTCGACCTCGGGATGCGGCTGGGGGAGGGGACGGGCGCGCTGCTCGCCCTGCCGGTGGTGCAGGGTGCGGCGCGGGCGCTCGCCGACGTCGCCACCTTCGACGCCGCGGGGGTGGCGGACAAGGACGCGTGAGGGGGCGCGTCAAGGAACCATGATGCGCATTCCCGCCGGTCTGGTCACATTGTGGAACCACAATGCGCTCATCCATGGGCCTGACCCGCGTTGTGGAACCATATTGCGGGTCTTCAGGGTCGGTCCGCGCGGAGCCGCGCCTTCGTCAGTGGGCGGGTGAGGGCAGGCGCCAGCTCTCGACGGGATCGGCGAAGGAGAGGGCCGGGTCGTCCGCGGCGAAGGTGCGCGCCGGACCGGGCCCGGTCGCCCGCGTCTCGAACCGGACCGTGACCCGGCCGTGCCCCGCGCCCTGCACCCAGCCGTGCCCGTGCTCGGTGTGCGCGACGTCGTCGCCGGCCCGCCAGGGACTCGCCGGGTCGCGCGGACCGTGCCGCCCGCCCGGGCGCGGCCCGAACTCCGTCCCGGGTTCCGGATGCGCCTCCTCGGAGGTGTCGACGGTGAGCACGGTGTCCGCCTCGACGGCATCCGGGGGCGCGGCGAGCGGTGCGGTGGTCCACCCCGTCGCCGAGGGCACCGCCTCGAACAGCGCCGGCGGCGGGCTCTCGGACAACCCCGACAGCGACACCCCGACCAGCCGCACCCCGCCCTCGGGCACCGCCGTGCGGGCGAGTCGCTGCGCGACGGCCGTGAGGGTCGCGAGATCCGTCGAGGCGAAGGCGGTGGTCTCGGAGCGGGTGTGGGTCTCGAAGTCCGCGTTGCGCGCCTTGACCGTGACGGTGCGGGCCGCCCGGCCGTCGACGACGAGGCGGCGGTGGGCCGCCGCCGTCATCCGACCGACCTCGCGCAGGACGTCGTCCATCGCGGTGAGGTCGTGCTCGAACGTGGTCTCGGCCGAGATCTGCTTCGCCGCGCCGCGCGGGGCGACCGGTCGCTCGTCGATCCCCCGGGCCAGCCGGTGGAGCTCGGCGCCGACGGCCGCGCCGAGGACGCCGGCGACCTCGCGGGCGTCCATCGCGGCGAGGGCGCCGATCGTCTCGATCCCGACCTTGCGCAGCGCGGTCTCGGCGACCGGCCCGACGCCCCACAGCGACCGCACCGGCAGCGGATCGAGCACCTCCCGCTCGACCTCGGGCGCGACGACCTTCAGCCCGTCCGGTTTCGCGAGCTCCGAGGCGATCTTCGCGACCTGCTTGCCGGACCCCGCCCCGACCGACGCGGGCAGCCCGGTGCGCGCCCGCACCTCGGCCCGCAACGCGACGCAGAACTCCTCGACCTCGGCGGCGGGGGCGCCGGCGAGCGCGGGCGGCTCGAGGAACGCCTCGTCGACCGACACCGGCTCGAGCACCGGCGCGGCCTCGCGCAGGACCGCCATGACCTCCTCGGAGATCACCTTGTACAGCGGGAACCGGGGCGGCAGGACGGTCGCGTGCGGGCACCGGCGGCGCGCCTGCCCCATCGGCATCGCCGAGCGCGCGCCGAACACCCGCGCCTGGTAGCTGGCCCCGGCGACGACACCGCGCCCACCGGTGCCGCCGACGAGGACCGGCCGGTCCGCCAGGGTCGGCCGGGTGAGCTGCTCGACGGACGCGAAGAACGCGTCCATGTCGAGATGCAGCACCCACCGGCTCACTCCGACATTGTGACGGTCGGGACCGACGGGACCGCGCGGTGCTCAGCGCCCGGGACGCAGCCGCGGCGGCGTCCCCCGTTCCTGCGTGAACGCCACGCTGAAGGAGAAGGGGTCCACGTACCCGACACGGCGCGCGACCGCCGCGACGGTGGCCGAGGGGTCGGCGAGGTACTCCGCGGCCAGCGCCATCCGGCGCTGCCGCAGGTAGGTCAGCGGGGCCGTGCCCACCACCTCGCGGAAGCGCTGCGCGAACACCGGCGCGGCGACCCCGGCCTCGGCTGCGAGGGCCGCGACCGTCCACGGGCGCGCCGGGTCGGTGTCGACGGCCACGAGCGCGGGCCCGACGACGGGATCGGCCGACCAGCTCTCCGCGGTGGCCGACCGGTCGCCGACCGCGCGGATCGGGTGGGACGACGCCGTCATGCACCCAGGGTAGGCGTGGGGACCGGAGTTCGACCCACCGGGCGCCATGATCGTCGTCCCGGACCATCGGCGGCTACCCCCGGCCGATCTCGGTCCCGGACGGTGATCACGGCACCGGGTGCTCGGCCGCGGGGCTCAGGATTCCGACGGCACCGTGGTCAGGGCGGCGATCACCCGGTCCGCGCGGACCTCCCCGCGGTACGGCTCGCCGTTGACGAAGAGCGTCGGCGTGCCGCGCACCCCGCTGCGCACGCCGGAGTTGAAGTCGGCCTCCACCCGGTCCTCGACCATCCGGGTCGCGGGCCAGACCACCTTGTCGGGGTCCACCCCCGCCGCGACGGCGTGGTCGCGCAGGTCCGCCTGGGTGAGGCGGGGCGGGCCGGGGGCGTAGAGGCTGTCGTGCATCGGCCAGAACCGGCCCTCGAGCGCCGCCATCTCCGCCGCCGTGGCCGCGGCCAGCGCGTGCGGGTGCAGCTCGTGCAGCGGGAAGTGCCGGAAGGCGAAGCGCAGCTGGTCGCCGAGCCGCTCCCGCACCTCCTCCAGCTCGGGGGCGGCGGCGCGGCAGTAGGGGCACTCGAAATCGCCGTACTCCACCAGCGACAGCGGTGCGTCGGGCCGGCCGGCGACGTGGTCGTACGCGCCGAGCGGCGGATCCAGCTGCCCGATCCCACCCACCTCCTCGCGTTCGCGTCCCGCCGTTGGGCAGGATGATCCGGTGGCGGTGACGACCCTATCCGAGCGCGGGGAGCTGTCCCGCGCCGCGCGGCAGTTCCTCCGCACGGAGTCGGGGTCCGCGGTCATGCTGATCTCCGCCGCCGTGATCGCCCTGCTCTGGGCGAACCTCCCGCTCGGCTACGAGACCTTCTGGCACACCCAGCTGGCCGTGGACCTGGGCGGATGGTCGCTGAGCCTGGACCTGCGGCACTGGGTCAACGACGGCCTGATGGTCCTGTTCTTCTTCAGCGTCGGGCTGGAAATCGCGCGGGAGATGACCCTCGGCGAGCTGCGCGGGTTCCGCGCGGTCGCGGCGCCGGCGGCCGCGGCGGTCGGCGGCCTGGTGGTCCCCGCGCTGGTCTTCCTCGCGTTCAACGCCGGCACGGAGGCCCAGAACGCCTGGGGCATCACGATCTCCACCGACACCGCCGTGCTGCTCGGCGTGCTCGCCCTCGTCGGACCCCGCTGCCCGGACCAGCTGCGGGTCTTCCTGCTCGCGCTCGCGATCGTCGACGACATCGGCGCCGTCATCGCCATCGCCGTCTTCTACACCGAGCAGGTCGACGTCCTCGCGCTGCTCCTCGCGATCGTGCTCTTCGCCGCGCTCCTCGGGCTGCGGTTCGCCCGGTTCTGGCGCACGCCGTTCTACGCGGTGATCGGCATCGTCATGTGGGTCGCGGTGCTGGCGTCCGGGGTGCACCCGAGCGTCGTCGGGGTGGCGCTGGGCCTGCTCGTCAACGCCTACGCCCCACGCCGGCAGGAGATGCGGCGCGCGCTGATCGTCGGGAAGACCTTCATCCTGGACCCGACGCCCGAGCGTGCCCTGGCCGCGCAGGCCGCGGTCACCGAGGCGGTCTCGCCCAACGAGCGGCTGCAGCTGAAGATCCAGCCCTGGTCCAGCTACGTGATCGTCCCGCTGTTCGTGCTGGCCAACGCGGGCGTGGTGCTCGACCGGCACACCCTGGCGGCGGCGTTCGCCTCGCCGTTGACCTGGGGGATCATTGTCGGCCTCGTGCTCGGCAAGCCGATCGGCGTGACGCTCGGGACCTGGGTGGCGCTGCGCACCGGCCTCGGCCGGGTCCCGGACACCCTGCGCTGGGGGCAGCTGTTCGGCGGCGCCGGGCTCTCCGGCATCGGGTTCACGGTGGCGCTGTTCGTGACCGAGCTGGCGCTCGAGGACGAGCTCCTCATCAGCGAGGCGAAGATCGGCATCCTGACGGGCTCGGTGCTCGCGGCGCTGGTCGGCTGGCTCGTGTTCCGGCTGGCGGGGGAGCGGGGCGGGCAGTGCTCGCCGTCGGGGCTGCCGACCCTGCCGCCGCGGCCGTGGCGGCCGATCGACTAGCTCCGCGCGGTCGCAGTCGTCGCGGTCGGCGCGGTCACCGCAGGAGGGCGGCGCCGTCGTGGGTGCGGACCTGCGGGGCGACGGCGCCGAGCCCGGCCACCGCGGCCGGGTGCCCGGGGCCCGCGTCGAGGTCGACGACCCAGGCCGCGCCGGGCCCGTCCGTCCAGGCCTCGACCACGCCGGTCGGTCCGAGGGTGATCGCGTCCATGGGGCTGGCGAGGCCCTCCCCGGTGGCCTTGAGCAGCGCCTCCTTGCGCGTCCAGACGGTGAGGAACGCGCGGGCGTCGGCCGGCGGGCGGGTGCGCTCGGCGGGGGAGAGGGCGTGCTCGGCGAGGCGGGCGAGGTCGGAGAGGTCGCGGATCTCCTCGACGTCGAGGCCGACGGGACCGTCGTCGCTCAGGGCGACGCCCACGCGGTCGCCGGAGTGGGTCAGCGAGAAGGCGGGTGCGGTGCCGGCGGCGAGTCGTGGCTTGCCGTGCGGCTTCCCGCACCGGCAGGTCCGGTCCAGCGTGATCGCGGCCGGATCGGCGCCGAGGCGCGCGCCGAGCAGGAGCCGGGTGAGGGCGTGCGCGGCGAGGTAGCGGGCCCGGTCGGCGGGCCGGCGGAAGGCGGCGAGGCGGGTGTGCTCGTGCTCGTCGAGCAGCGCGACGAGGTGGGGCGCCGACGAGGGGTCGACGGGTCGGGCCCACCAGACGTCCGGCACGAGCCGAGCGTAGTCGGTCGGCAGCACGCCGCGGACCGGCGTGGTCGCGCCGAGCGCGGCCGGCACCAGCGCCGTCCGCGAGCCACTGCCCGCTCCACCGAGGCTCGGGCACCGGGCTCGGCGTTCCGCTGCGGGCCGGCGGCCGCGGTCTCCCGGGATCGCCGACTCGGTGCCCCGGAACCGCCGACTCGCGGGAGCCACGAGCGCGACACGTCCGACGATCACGAGGGTGCGGCGGGGCCGGCCCCAGGAGTGGCCGGCCCCGCCGCGGTCTCAGCCGCTGCGACGGGCGGCGAAGTCGGTGCGGAAGTGCACCGGGGTGGTGCTCGCCCGGCCGATGCGGGCGAGGGCGCGCGGCGCCCCCGACCCGGTGGCCTGCGGGGTCTTCCCGCGGGCGGCGGCGCGGCGGGCGGCGCGGTTGGTGGGCTGGGTCTGGCTGGTGTCACGTACTCGCACGAGGACCTCCCGATGAGGAACGAGGGGCCGCCCCCAAGGGCGGGTGCGGGTCCTCCCGACGACCGGTCGCAGGCACCTCCGCAGCGGCGGGAGCACCCCGTGGGGCGTGATCCGGGAAGGAAGGACGTCCGGCCGATCGAGTGCGGCCCGGACGGACAGGAACCGGCCGGCGCGGGGTCCGCGCCGGGAACGGGCGGCGCCCCGGACGAGGAGGGCGCCGCGCCGTGTCACAGGGTGATGAGGTCCATGGCCGGAACCGTAGGGGCACCTCCGGCCCCGCGCGACCGAATTACGGTGAACCCGTGGACGGCTCCCCGGACGTGATCGTGATCGGCGGCGGGATCGCCGGTGCCTCGGTGGCCTACGAGATCGCCGCGCACCGCTCGGTGCTGCTGCTGGAGGCCGAGTCGTCGCTCGCGATGCACTCGACCGGCCGCTCGGCCGCGACGTACATCCCCGGTCACGGCACCGCCGTCTTCCGCGCCCTCATCCGGGCCAGCGCGCCCCGCTTCGCCGCCCTGGCCGAGGAGCTGGAGGCGCCGCCCTTCCTGCGGCCGCTGACCGTGGTCTGGGCGGCGTTCGACGAGGACGGCGAGCGCGAGTTGCACCGTCTGCTCACCGAGTGGGCCGCCGAGCCGGACGGGCCGCACGCGCTGACCGGAGCCGGAACCGTCGAGGCGTGCCCCGGCCTGCGGCAGGCACGATCCGGGGCGATCACCGTCACCGCCGCGGACGCCGACGCCATCGGCCTGCACGGCGCCTACGTCCGCGGGCTGCGCCGGCGGGGCGGGCGGGTCGTGCAGGAAGCCCGGGTCGGTGCGATCGCGCAGGTCGACGGGACCTGGCGCGTCGAGACCGGACGGGGCACGTGGACCGCACCCGACGTCGTCGACGCGGCGGGGTCCTGGGCCGACGTCGTCGCGGCCTCGGCCGGTGTGCCGCAGGCCGGGCTCACCCCCTACCGCCGCACCATCGCCGTCTCCCCGTGCACGCTGCCGACGGGCATGCCGATGCTGATCGACGCCGCCGAGCGCTTCTACTGCAAGCCGGAGGGCGACGCCCTGCTCCTCTCACCCGGCGACGAGACGCCCGCCGAGCCCGGCGACGCCCGTCCGGACGAGCTCGACGTCGCCCTCGCCCTCGAGCGGGTCGAGGAGGCGCTGCACCTCGGCCTGCGGTCGGTGCGCACCTCCTGGGCGGGCCTGCGGACCTTCGCGCCGGACCGTGACCCGGTCGTCGGGGCGCGCCCGGAGTTCCCCGGCTTCCACTTCTTCGCCGGTCACGGCGGGTCCGGGATCGAGTCCGCGCCCGCCCTGGCCGCGCTCGGGGCCGCGGTCGTGACGGGCACGCCGGTGCCCGCGGACGTCCCTGTCCGGCCGGAGCAGGTGTCTCCGTCACGCTTGTAAGCGCTCGCTGACTTCATGCGGCACGATGGGGACATGGCGCCGACCACCACCTCCGGCCTCGACCTCTTCGACGGGGCCTTCTGGAGCGATCCCTACCCGGCCTACGCCGAGCTACGCGCGAAGGAGCCGGTGCGCAGGCTCGACCTGCCCGACGGGCCGATGTGGATCATCGCGCGGTACGAGGACGCGCGGGCCGCGTTCGTCGACGCGCGGTTCTCCAAGGACTGGCGCCACACCCTGCCGGCCGACCAGCGCGCGGCCATGCCCGCGGCGCCGACGCCGATGATGCTGCTGATGGACCCGCCGGACCACACCCGGCTGCGCAAGCTCGTCAGCCGCTCGTTCACCGCCCGGCGGATGTCGCAGCTGCGCCCGCGCGTGCAGGAGATCGCGGACGACCTGCTCGCCGCCCTGCCCGCCGACGGCACCGTGGACCTCATGGCGGACTACGCCTTCCTGCTCCCGGTCCGCGTGATCTGCGAGCTCCTCGGGGTGCCGGCGGAGGACCGCGACGACTTCGGCCGCTGGTCGTCGACGATGATCGACGAGTCGCCGCAGGACGAGAAGACCGTCGCCTCGCAGAAGCTGTCCGAGTACCTGGCCGGGCTGATCGACCGCAAGCGCCACGAGCCGGACGACGCGCTGCTCAGCAGCCTCACCCAGGTCTCGGACGAGGACGGCGACGCGCTGTCCCAGGAGGAGCTCGTCGCGATGGCGATGCTGCTGCTCATCGCCGGCCACGAGACCACGGTCAACCTGATCGGCAACGGGATCCTCGGCCTGCTCACCCATCCCGACCAGCGCGAGATCCTCGCGGAGAAGCCCGAGTTCTGGCCGAACGCGGTCGAGGAGCTCCTGCGCTGGGACGCGCCGGTCACCACCGCGCCGGTCCGGTTCGCCGCCGAGGACGTCGAGGTCGCGGGGACGACGATCCCGGAGGGCGCCGTGGTCGTGCTCGGCATCGGCGCGGCCAACCGGGACGACGCCCGCTTCGCCGACGCGGCCCGGCTCGACGTGACCCGGGACGACCGCGGCCACCTCGCCTTCGGCTACGGCCTGCACCACTGCCTCGGTGCCCCACTGGCCCGGATCGAGGGTGAGGTCGCGCTGCGCAGCCTCTTCACCGCCCGGCCCGGGATGGAGCTGGCCCGCCAGGACCTCACCCACCGGCGCAGCACGCTGGTCCGCGGTCTCACGGAGCTGCCGGTCCGGCTCGGTGCCCCCGCCTCCCGACCCGCCTGAAACCCGGGCCGCACGGGTACAACGGAGGGACCACGTCGCCGAGCGGGAGGTCGCGCGCGATGCCCCAACCCCAGGACCCGTTCGGCGGCGGGCTCGGTCCGCTCGAGGACCTGCTGCGCGGGCTCGTCAACGGGCTCGGGTTCCCGGACGACGACCGTGAGGACGAGCCGCGCGACCCGCAGCGCGACCCGCAGCGGGGCCCGCAGCGCCCTCGCCGCACCTCGACCCGCCGGCTGGACCGGCACGGCCGCGACCTCACCGCCGAGGCCCGGGCCGGCCGGCTCGACCNNGCCGAGGCCGGGGCCGCCCGGCTGGACCCGGTGATCGGCCGGGACGCCGAGATCGACCAGGTCGTCGAGGTGCTGGCGCGGCGCACCAAGAACAACCCGGTCCTGGTCGGCGAGCCCGGCACGGGCAAGACCGCGATCGTCGAGGGGCTGGCCGCGCGGGTCGCGGCCGGCCGGGTGCCGGTGGCGCTGCGGGACGTCCGGGTCGTCGCGCTCGACCTGGCCGGGATGGTCGCCGGCACCAAGTACCGCGGCGAGTTCGAGGAGCGGCTCACCGCGGTGATCGACGAGATCACCGCGGCCGGGCGGTCGTTGGTGATCTTCGTCGACGAGCTGCACCTCGTGGTCGGCGCCGGGTCCGCGCAGGACCAGGCGATGGACGCGGCGAGCATCCTCAAGCCGGCCCTCGCCCGCGGCGACCTGCAGCTCGTCGGGGCGACGACGCCGGAGGACCACCGCCGGTACATCGAGCGCGACGCCGCCCTGGACCGCCGGTTCGAGGTCGTCCGCGTGCCGGAGCCGACGCCCGAGGCCACGGCCGAGATCCTGCGCGGGCTGCGGCCGCGGTACGAGGAGCACCACCACGTCCGGATCACCGACGCGGCGATCGACGCCGCCGTCACCCTCTCCGTGCGGTACCTGCGGGACCGGTACCTGCCCGACAAGGCCGTCGACCTGATCGACCGCGCCGCCGCCCGCTCCGGGCTGCGCGTGCCCGGCGACCAGCCCGACCACCGCGTCGAGGAGCTCGTGCGGGCCCGCGAGGTCGCGGCGGACGCCGGCGACTCGGAGCGCGTGGCGCTGCTCGACCGTGAGCTCGAGCGGCTGGTGCTGGAGAACGGCCCGCGCGACCGGCAGATCACCGCGCGGGAGGTGGCGGAGGTCGTCGCCGACCGCACCGGCATCCCGGTCGCCGACCTCACGACGTCGGAGCGGAAGCGCCTGCTCGAGCTGGAGGACCACCTGCACCGGCGGGTCGTCGGACAGCACCGCGCGGTCGAGGCCGTCGCCGACGCGGTGCGCAGCGCGCGGGCCGGGCTGGCGAGCCCGGACCGGCCGTCGGGCTCGTTCCTGTTCCTCGGCCCGACGGGCGTCGGCAAGACCGAGCTGGCCCGTGCGCTGGCCGCGGCGCTCTTCGGGTCCGACGAGCGGATGGTCCGCCTCGACATGAGCGAGTACGGCGACCGCGCTTCCGCGACCCGGCTGATCGGCGCGCCGCCCGGGTACGTCGGCCACGAGGAGGCCGGTCAGCTCACCGAGCCCGTGCGCCGGGACCCGTACACCGTGGTGCTGCTCGACGAGATCGAGAAGGCACACCCGGAGGTCGTGGCCACGCTGCTGCAGGTGCTCGACGCCGGCCGGCTCACCGACTCGCGCGGCCGGACCGTCGACTTCCGGCACGCGATCGTGGTGATGACCAGCAACCTCGGCGCCGAGGAGATCCTCGCGGCGGCCACGGCGGGCCGGCCGGTGGAGTCGATCCGCGAGCAGCTGATGTTCGCCGTGCGCCGCCACCTGCGCCCGGAGTTCCTCAACCGGATCGACGACGTCGTGCTGTTCGAGGCCCTCGACCGGGCCGAGATCCGCGAGATCGCCGAGATGATGCTGGCGGGCACCCGCGCGCGGCTCGCGGCGCAGGGCGTCGAGCTCGTGGTGGACCCGGAGGCGCTGGACCGGCTCGCGGAGCTCGGCCACAGGCCCGAGTACGGCGCGCGCCCGCTGCGGCGGGTGGTGGCGCGGGAGGTCGAGCGGCGGTTGGCGCGGCTGCTGCTCGCCGAGGAGCTGCGGGCCGGCGGACGGGCCCGGCTGACGGTGAAGGAGGGTGAACTCTCCCTGACTTCTGACTAGAGTCAGAGGTGTGGACGAGGTCGCCGCGGTACGCCGGTTCCACCGGGCGGTCGTGCGCCGGGTCGGCGCGCTCGAGGAGGGCTACCTGGGTCGCGACCGGCCGCTCGGCCAGGCGCGACTGCTCTGGGAGATCGGGCCGGAGGGGGCGGAGGTGCGGGAGCTGCGCGCCCGGCTCGGCCTCGACTCGGGCTACCTCTCCCGGATGCTGCGGGCGCTGGAGGCGGCGGGGCTCGTCGCCGTCGAGGCCGAGGAGGCCGACGCGCGGGTGCGGCGCGCCCGGCTCACCGCCGCCGGGCGGGCGGAGCGGGCCGAGCTCGACCGCCGGTCGGACGCGCTGGCCGCGTCGATCCTCGAGCCGCTGAACCCCCGGCAGCGCGACCGGTTGGTCGCGGCGACGGCCGAGGTCGAACGCCTGCTCGTCGCCTCGACCGTCCGCGTCGCGGTCACGCCGCCGACCCGGCCGGAGGCGCAGGAATGCCTGCGCGCCTACGCGGCCGAGCTCGCCGAACGGTTCGACGGGGGCTTCGACCCCACGGTCGGTCCGGCCGCGGGCGCCGCGGAGTTCACCCCGCCGGAGGGGGAGTTCCTGGTCGCGATGCTCGACGGCGGGCCCGTGGGATGCGTCGGTGTGCGGTTCCATCCCGATGTCGCGGAGGTCAAACGCATGTGGGTCGCGCCGGCGGCGCGGGGTCTCGGCCTGGCCCGGCGGCTGCTCGCCGAGATCGAGGAGCGGGCGCGCGTGCACGGGCTGCGGGCGACGCGGCTCGACACGAACGCCACGCTCGTCGAGGCGATCGCGCTCTACCGGTCCGCGGGCTACCGCGCGGTCCCGCCCTTCAACGACAACCCCTACGCGCAGCACTGGTTCGCCAAGGACCTGGATCCCGCCGGGTAGGGTCGCCGCGATCCGTCCCGGGGAGGTCGCGATGGCGGGACGCCGCCCCACGCTGAAGGACGTCGCGGCGCGGGCCGGGGTCTCGCGGGCGACCGCCTCCCTGGTGATCCGCGAGGAGCGGGGGCCCAGCGAGGCCTCCCGCGAGCGGGTGCGGGCCCCCGCCGCCGAGCTCGGCTACACCCCCGACCCGACGGCCCGGCTGCTGCGCCGGAGCCGGAGCCGGCTGATCGGCGTCGTGTTCACGGCGCGGGACGCCTTCCACGCCGACCTGCTCGACGGCATCTACCCGGCCGCCGAGGACCGCGGCTACACCGTGGTGCTCGGCGCCGTCTCGCCGGTGCGGCGGCAGGAGCGGGCGGTCGAGGCGCTGCTGGCGTCGCGCTGCGAGGCGCTGGTACTGCTGGCGGGGCGGTACGGCTCGGCCGAGCTGGCGGGGCTCGCGGCGCGGCTGCCGGTCGTCGACGTCGGGCGGGTCGGCGAGTTCCGCGCGCACGTCGACGCCGTCGAGAGCGCCGACGACGAGGGGATCGCGGCGGCCGTCGACCACCTCGTCGGGCTGGGGCACCGGGCGATCGTGCACATCGACGGCGGGGAGCAGCCCGGCGCCGAGGAACGCCGGCAGGGCTACCGGGACGCCGTGCGCCGGCACGGGCTGACGCCGCGCATCCTGCCGGGCGACAACACCGAGGTCTCGGGGGCGGCGGCGGTCCGGGAGCTGCTGCCGGACCTGCCCACCGCCATCCTCGCGAACAACGACCAGTGCGCGGTCGGTGTGCTCGACGCGCTGCGCCGCCAGGGGATCGACGTGCCGAACCGGGTCTCGGTGGTCGGCTACGACGACAGCCAGCTCTCCCGCCTCGCGCACGTCGACCTCACCACGGTCGCGCAGGACTCCGCGGAGATCGCGCGGCTCGCCGTCGGCTGCGTGCTGGAGCGGGCGGAGGGGGAGGGCGGGCTCGCCGGCGACGGCCTGCAGCCCCGCCGGATCCGGCTGCGCCCCCGGCTCGTGGTGCGGGGGACCACGGGGCCGCCGGGGGAGTAGTGAGGTGCGCGCCCGCAAGCGCCGGTCCGGCGCACGTGCGGAACGGGATCGTCGGAATGCCGCGGCCGGCTCCCGGGGCCGGCTCCCGCGGCCGGTTCCGGACCGGCCCGGGCAAGAGTGCCTGTGGGGCCAGGTGACACCCGCCCGGCCGTCCCTGCCGAGCACCAGCGGCAGTGCTGTACGACGCCGGTGTGTGCGCCTGCGTCCGCGCCGGCACCGCCAAGCGCGAGCTGGCACACCAGGCGACACCTCCGCCCGCCCTCGCACACCTGCCCGGCCGCCCCACACCCGCTGTGACCCGGCGGCACAACCGCGGGGAGCGCGGCACAACCGGTCGACAGGATGTGGCGCGCTCGAGAGGGTGTGGCGCGCTCGAGACGGTGTGGCGCGCTCGAAAGGGTGTGGCGCGCTCGAGAGGGTGTGGCGCGCTCGAGAGGGTGTGGCGCGGTGACCGCCTCGCCCGAGGTGACCGGGCTCCGACCGGCTCTGCCTCGTCGAGATGAACGTGGTTGTCGTTCGCCGGCCCTGGAACAGCCATGGTGTTCCTCTCGACGCCCGGAGGACCGGTCCGGCGCCACGATCCGGGCGGCGGTGCGCGTACACCCCACCGAGCGCGCCACACCCCGTCGACGCGATGTGCGGCGCACGTGGCGGGTGCGGGAGCCGACCTGGACGGGTGTGCCGAGCCTGGACGGGTGTGCCGCGCGCGGCCGGGTGGGTCCGGCCGCGCGTCGGAGAGCGCATGGAGCAGTGCGCGGGGCAGTGCGCGGGGCAGTGCGCGGGGCAGTGCGCGGGGCAGCGTGGGGCCAGCGCTCGGGCGGCGCTCGAGCAGCGGTGCGGGCACATCCGCCCGAGCGCGCCACACCCTGTTGACCGGATGTGCGGCGCACGCGGTGGGTGTGGGAGCCGACCTGGACGGGTGTGCCGAGCCCGGCCGGGTGTGTTGTCCGGCCGCGCGCCCCGGACAGCGCGTGAGGCAGCGCGGGGCCAGCGCGGGGCAGCGTTCGGGCAGCGTTCGGGCAGCGTTCGGGCAGCGTTCGGGCAGTGCTCGGGCAGTGCTCGGGCAGTGCTCGGGCAGCGCTCCGGCAGCGCTCCGGCAGTGCTCGGGCAGTGCTCGGGCGGCGGTACGGAGGGCGGCGCTCGGACAGGGCTCGGCGGCGGTGCGGGCAGCGCTCGGGCGGCGGTGTGTGGTGGTGCGGAGGGCTGGCGCTCGGGTAGGGCGGCAGGCAGGGTGTCGGGCTTGACGTCGGTCGTCGTCACCTCCACACTTCTCCCCGCGGCATTTAGATCGATCTAAACCGCGCACACCACCCCTCCCGGCGCCCACCGGCGCCCGACGGTGCGAAGGAGCTCCCATGCTGCGAGTGGCCCTGTTCGGATGCGGCCGGATCGGGCGGGTCCACGCCGGCGCCGTCGCCGCCCACGCCCGGGCCGAGCTCGCGTGGGTGTGCGACCCGATGGAGGCGGCCGCCAAGGAGCTGGCCGGGCAGTACGGGGCCGAGGCGGGCTCGGACGTCGCCGCGGTCCTGGCCGACGAGAGCGTCGACGCGGTGATCGTCGCCTCGCCGACGCCCACGCACGTCGACCTGCTGACCGCGGCGGTCAAGGCGGGCAAGGCGGTGATGTGCGAGAAGCCGATCGACCTCGACCTCGCCCGGGTCGACGCCTGCTGGGCCGAGATCGGCTCGCTGTCCCCGACCGTGATGGTCGGCTTCAACCGCCGCTTCGACCCGTCCTTCCGCGAGATCCGCGACCGGGTCGCCGCCGGCGAGATCGGCCGCCTCGAGCAGCTCGTGATCACCAGCCGGGACCCCGCGCCGGCGCCGAAGGCCTACCTCGAGACCTCCGGCGGCCTGTTCCGCGACATGACGATCCACGACTTCGACATGGCCCGCTTCCTGCTGGGTGAGGTCGTCGAGGTGCAGGCGACGGGCGCGAACCTGATCGAGCCGTACATCGCCGAGGTCGGCGACATCGACTCCGCGGTCGTCGTGCTGCGCGCGGCCGACGGCGCACTCGCCCAGATCACCAACTCGCGGCGCTGCGTGTTCGGCTACGACCAGCGCGTCGAGGCCTTCGGCGCCACCGGCATGCTCACCGCGCAGAACCAGCTGCCGACCAGCGTGCGCTACGCCGGCGCGGACCGCAGCGAGGCCGCGTCGCCCTACCAGAACTTCTTCCTCGAGCGGTACAGCGCCGCGTACGCCCTCGAGCTCGACCATTTCGTGACCGCCGTCGAGTCCGGCACCGCCCCGTCGCCGACCTTCGCCGACGGCCGGGCCGCGCTCGTCCTCGCCGACGCCGCCGCCGAGAGCCTGCGCACCGGGCGGACCGTCCGCGTCGCGGGATGACATCACGGCGCGGTGGCGTTGCCCGGGTCATGACGATCCTCGCCACCGCGCCGCAGCGCGCACCGCGCACGCTCGACGACCTGTTCGCCGACGCCCTGCGCGACGCCGAGCGCATGGCCCCGGGCCTGCTCCTGCTGGCGTTCGACGGCTCGGACGAGGTCGAGGCCGACGCCCGCCGCCTGCTCACCACCGACCCCGGCTGTGCCTTCGTGCACTTCACCGTGCACCGCGAGGACGGCGAGGTCGTGGTCGAGGTGCGGGCCCCCGAGTCCCGGCCGGAGATCCTCGAGGCGCTCGTGGTGCGTGCCATGTCCGCGGGACGCTGAGCCGGAGATCGGCCAGACTGGTCACATGACCGGCACCCTCGGCGAGGTGTCCACCCGCACCGTCGGAGGGCGCACGCTCCGCGTCGCGATCCGTCGCGGCGACGGCTCCCGCACCCCGTTACTGCTGCTCAACGGCATCGGCGCGCGCCTGGAGATGCTCGAGCCCTTCCTCGAGGCCTTGCCGCCCGAGCTCGAGGTGATCCGGTTCGACGTACCGGGTGTGGGTGGTTCGCCCGCGCCCCGGGCGCCGTACCACATGACGACCCTGGCGCTGACCGTCGCCGGTCTCGTGCGCGAGCTGGGCCACGACCGCGTCGACCTGCTGGGGTACTCGTGGGGCGGTGGGCTCGCCCAGCAGGCCGCGCTCACCGGCCGCGGCTGGGTCCGCCGGCTCGTCCTGGTGGCGACCGGCACCGGCTCGGTCATGGTGCCGGCGCGGCCCGGGGTGCTGAGCAAGATGCTCACCCCGCGGCGCTACCGCGACCCGGCCTACGCCGCCCGGGTCGCCGGCGAGATCTACGGCGGCACCATGCGCACCCACCCCGAGCGGGCGGCCCGGCTGCTGCAGGCCTCCGGGGAGGGCTACGAGCGCGGCTATCTCTACCAGCTGCTCGCGGGCGCGGGCTGGACCACGCTGCCCGCGCTGCGGCTGATCGCCGCGCGCACGCTGATCGTCTCCGGCGACGACGACCCGCTCATCCCCCTGGTCAACGCCCGGCTGCTGCACCGCGGTATCCGCGACTCCCAGCTGCACGTCTACCGCGGCGGGCACCTCGCGCTCCTCACCGAATCCGACGAGCTCGCGCCGGTGATCGACCGGTTCCTCGCCGCCCCCTGAGCCCCGGCCCCCGAGCCCCGGCCCCCGAGCCCCGGCCCCCGAGCCCCGGCCCCCGAGCCCCGGCCCCCGAGCCCCGGCCCCCGAGCACCGGCCCCCGAGCACCGGCCCCCGAGCACCGGCCCTGCCCCGGCCCTGTGCACCGGCCTCTTCACCGGCCTTTGCACCGGCGGATGAGCACGAG
>NZ_JBHSQK010000064.1:0-33453 GCF_042658055.1 Pseudonocardia lutea | reverse complement strand
ACGTCACCACCGGGACCGCGGACACCGTGCCCGGCCCCGCCGGGACCGTCCGGTTCGACGGGCTTCCCGATCGCGTGAGGACCATCGAGATCTGGCTGCCCTACACCGAGATCACCGAGCTCGTCGCGCTGCGCACCGATGCTCCCGTCCGGCCGGCACCGGAGAACGGGCGGCGGGTCTGGTTGCACCACGGCAGCTCCATCAGCCACGGGTCGAACGCCGCAAGCCCGTCGACGACCTGGCCCGCCCTGGCCGCCGCCGCAGGCGGGGTCGAGCTCGTCAACCTCGGGTTCGGCGGCAGCGCCATGGTGGACCAGTTCACCGCACGCGCCCTCCGGGACACCCCCGCAGACCTGATCAGTGTCAAGCTCGGCATCAACGTGGTCAACGGGGACGTGATGCGGCTGCGCGCGTTCGGGTCGGCGGTGCACGGCTTCCTCGACACCGTCCGGGACGGCCATCCGGACACCCCGTTGCTGGTGGTCTCGCCACTGCTCTGCTTCCTCGACGGCCGGAGGCTCTACGGCGAGGCCGATGCGGGCGAGCTCCCCCTCCCCGACGGGCTCCACCCCGACGCCACCACCCACCGCCTCATCGGGGAACGTTTCGCCGCCGTGGCCTTCGCGGAACGGGGACCCTTCCAGGGCTGAGTACGAGCCAGGCCCGCGGCGGCGGTACACCCACTCGGGGCAGGCGGTCGCCAGCGGGGTTGAGACGCTCTGCAGGTTCCCCCGATCTCCCTCGACGGTCCGGTGACCTGAAGTGGTCTCGAAGGGGAAACCACCTCGGGCTGAAACGACTTCCGTTGCGCTTCGAGTCCCGCGATTCGCCCGCGCCGGAGGAGAGCCGGACGATGCGCCGCTTCCGCTCCCCCACCGGTGAGCCCAAGGGCCGCACCGGTGGCTCGGTGCCGACCGGCTACGCCTCGCTCTGCATACTGGCGCGGTCTCCGATCGCCTCGGACAGGGTCACGTCGAAGCGCTGGGCGATCGCCTGCAGCGTCGACTCGTCCGCTTCCGAGCGTCGCGCCTCGGCGAACTCGGCGATCAGGTCCAGCAGCTCGCGTGCGGTGGCCATCTCTCGTCCTTCCTGTGTGTCAGGTCGCGGGGTCCGAGCGCCGCGGTGTCACGGCAGGCTCGCCGCAGTGGTCGGGTCGTCGGTGGTGTCGGCCGGGGTCGCGGCGTCGTGCCCTCGCGGAATCAGGGCGACGAGGATCGCACCGAGGAGCGCGGGGGCGGCGAAGGCGTAGAACAGCACCGGGGTCGGGAGCTGCGCGGTGAGCAGGATCCCGCCGTAGACCGGCCCGAGGATGCCGCCGAGCCTGCCGACCGCGAGTGCGGTGCCGATGGCGGTGGCGCGGATGCGGGTCGGGTACCGGGTCGCGATGAAGACGTTGATCAGGATCTGGGTGCCGACCGTGCCGACACCGGCGAGGACGACGGCGAGGTAGAGCACGCCGAGCGGGAGCGGGTAGCTCAGTACCGCGATGCCGACGACCGCGAGCAGGAACGACGCCGCGGTCGCGGGCCTGGAGCCGATGCGGTCGGCGAGGCGCCCGACCGCCACCGGCCCGATGGCGGTGCCCACGTTGAGCACGATCAGGAAGGCCAGCGCGGAGCCGAGCTCGTACCCGGCGGAGCGCATGAGCTGCGGGAGCCAGGTGTAGAGGCCGAACAGCACCAGCAGCGACGCGAAGGTGGTCAGGCAGAACAAGACCGTCGTCGCGGCGCGGCGACGGGAGAACAACGCGGCGATCCGCCCACGGCCGCCGGCCTGCTCGTCGACCGCGGAGGCGGCGGGCTCGGCGAGGGCGGGATCGAGCCCGAGCCGCTGGATCCACTGCTCGGCGGCCTGGTCCTGGCCGCTCGCGCGCAGGTAGACGAGGGACTCCGGAAGGAAGCGTGCCGCCAGGGGCAGCACGACGAGGGCGGCCAGGCCGCCGATGAGGTACTCCGCGTGGAAGCCGTGCTGCGGGACGACGGTGGCCGCGGCGACGGCGGCGAGCGCCCCGCCGAGCCCGACCCCGACGAAGGCGAGCGCGGTGTTGAGGTTGCGGCGCTGCCGCGGCGAGTACTCGAAGACGAGCGCGGCGATCGAGGGCAGCACGCCCCCGACGCCGATCCCCACGAGGACCCGCCCGGCGGCGAACAGCGTCACCCCGGGGGCGATCCCGCACAGCACCATCGCCAGGGAGAAGACCGCGACGCTGGCGAGGACGAGCCGTCGGCGCCCGAGCAGGTCGGTGAGCAGGCCGACCAGCACGGCGCCGACCAGCATCCCGATCGGGGTCAGACTGCCGAGCACCCCGGCCTGGGCCACTGTCAGGCCCCAGTTCTGGTCGGCGAGCATGGCCGGCAGGGCGGCGCCGTAGGCGATCACGTCGTACCCCTCGAGCGTCATGCACGCGAGGCAGAGCAGCAGGACGCTGGTCGGGGTCCGGGACGCTGCCGACGGGGGCGCAGAGGAGGACATGGCGACAGTGCCTTTCCGTGGAGGGCGCCGCTCAGGCCGGCGGTGCGAGGGGGAAGCGCTTGTCCAGCCAGCCGCGGATCTCCTCGGCGGCCAGCTCGTTGCCCGTCGGTTCGCCCTCGGCGACGGCGCCGCCGAAGTGCAGGCCGCGGACGCGCGCGACGGTGAGCTCCTCGGAGCCGAGGGCGGCGATCATGCGGCGGCTGTCGCTGGGGAACGCGGCCTGGTCGCCGGTGAGCTCGACGAACAGCGTCGGCGCGGTGACGCCGGGGGCGCAGCGGACGAAGTCCGCCTTCGAGCTGAGCCCGGACCAGGTGGAGAGCCACGCCTCGGGCGTGGTGAGCCGCCCGAAGCCGACCTGACCGTAGTCGATCAGGTCCGGGCGTGTGCCGAACAGCGAGCCGTACGGCCGCTCGCTCGGGTCGAGCGAGAGGTCGACGTTGCGCGGATCGGCGTCCGTGCGGAAGACCGTCATGATCGTCGGCGCCAGGGCCCGTCGCCGGTCGGCGGCCGCACCGGACTTCTTGAACGCCGCGCGGGCCTCGGCGGTCCGCGCCAGCACCTCCCGCGCGACCGCGTCGATCCGGGCGACCCGGTCGCGTTGCGCGGCACGGTAGCGCGCCAGGAACTCCGGCGAGTACGACGAGCTCTGCGGCGGCTCCGCGAACCCGTTCGCCGGGTTCCACGGGTCCAGCTCGGGCACGACCGCCAGGGGGTCCGTCTCGTCGGCGACCGAGGGGTCGATGCAGGCCAGCAGCAGCTTGCCCTGGCCGGGGTGCGGGGCGAGGAAGATCGCGCCGTCCGCGACGGGCATGTCCGCGCTCGCGAGGTCGATCGGCCGGCCGCCCGGGGTCCGGGAGATCCGTTCCGACGGCGACAGCGCCGCCTGTTCCAGGTAGTACGCGAACAGCGTGCCGCCGCCGGAGTGCCCGAGCACCACGACGTCGTCGTAGTGCTCGCGCAGGAACACCTGGCCCGCGGCGACGTCCAGCAGCGCCTGCTCGTGGACGAGGTTGAGGTCGTTGTTCACCGAGCGGGTGTGCTGGGTCCACACCGCGACCCCGGCCTGGAGCAGCAGCGGGACCAGCGGATGGTGGGTGACGTCCTGGCGCGGGTGCATCAGGCACACAACCGTCCGCGCGCCGGGCACGGTGGCCAGCACACCCCGCACGGTGGCACCGTCGGCCGTGGGCAGCTCGTGGACGGACGTGACCGTCGAGGCGGGCCGCTCCCCCGCAGCGAGGTAGCGGCCCGCACCCAGGCGCCCGGTCATGCCGGCTCCACGCGCAACGCGTCCTTGTCGTGCTGGGTGATCCGGCCGCTGCGGGCCACCCCGGCGACGCACGAGTACCAGACGGCGTGTCGGCAACCCGTGGCGCGCCGGTCGATCACGATGGGACCGTCCGCACTGATCACGAAGTACGGGCCGACCTGCCCGACGGTGACCGCAGGGTCCTCCGCGGCGACCTTCGCGACGGCGGTGTTCTCCGGGACGTCGAGGATGTAGAGCTCGGTCATCGCGCCGGCTCCGATCCCACCGGCTCCCAGCCCGGGGCCCGCTCGACGATCAGCTCGGCCTTGCGCGCCAGCAGCTTCCCGAAGCTCGGCTCCGGCTGCGCGACGACGTCCAGCAGGGCGTCGATCGTGAGGTTCGCGTCGAGGTCCTCCTGCGGGGTGACCGGTCGCATCGCCCTCGTGATCTCGAAGAAGTAGCCGTTCGGGTCGTGGGTGTAGATCGATTCGATGGTCTCGTGCCGGATCTGCATCTCCACCGGCCAGTCGCTGGCGTCGAGCCGGCGGCGGTACTCCAGCAGGTCCTCCTCGTTCTCCACGTGGATCGCGAGGTGCCGGGAGCGGACGAAGTACTCGGGCACGTCGGCGCCGAAGCGGCCGTAGACGTCGCCCTTCGCTCCGTCGGGTCCGCCCAGCGAGGGGTCGGTCCCGAAGTAGTAGAAGAAGGCGATCCGGTCGTCGTTGCCGATGTCGAAGAAGAAGTGGATGAAGTCCGGGTGGTCCTCCGGGCCCCACCCCACGGCGCAGATCGAGTGCACCACCGGGAAGCCGAGGACGTCCCGGTAGAAGCGCACCGTGGCCGCGGGGTCGAAGGTCGGGAACGCGACGTGGTCGACCCCCCGCACCCGGTGGTCCAGCTCTGTCATCAGTACCTCCATGACGCTCGTGCGGTGCTCACCCACGACCCTACGCCAGTGTTGACGATTGAGTCCATAGTTTGACGAAGAAGACGATACGCCGCGCGCACGAGGCCCCGGGCCCGTCGGCGCGAGCCGTCAGAGGTCGAGGATGCGCTCGAGGTGGTCGAGGTCCTGCCGCAGGAGCTTGATCGCGGCGGCGGGGCCCTCGCCGCCGGGGACCTGGTGGTCGGGGCGCTGCAGGGCGGCGACGGCCATGTCGGAGAGCTGCTCGATCACGCTCTCGGCGGTGTCGCGGCCGCCGGGGTGGAACCACCAGGCCACCCAGTTGCACATGCCGAGCACGCCGAGCGCCGCGACCCGCGCGTCGACCGGTCGGAACACGCCGGAGCGCACCCCGTCGTCGACCACGCCGGCGATGGTCCTCAGCACCGCCCGGCGGCCCTCGTCGTACGCCGCGGTCAGCTCCTCCGGCAGCTCGGCCTCGGAGCGGATCAGCAGCCGGAACCGCTCGGGTTGGGTCACCCGGCGGCGCACGAGGACCTCGACGATCCCCCGCAGGGTGGCGATCGGGTCCAGGTCCCGCGCGACCAGCGCGGTGAGCTCGTCGAGCGGCCCGCTGGTCACCTCGGTGACCAGCTTGGCCAGCAGCTCGTCCTTGCTCTTGACGTAGTAGTAGAGCGCAGGGCGGGTGATGCCCAGGGCGTCGGCGATGTCCTGCAGGCTCGTGCCGGCGAAGCCACGCTCGGCGAACAGCCGCGTCGCGTGCTCGTAGAGCTCGTTCTCCACCAGCTCCCGGCGGGCGGTGCTCGCCGCGCCGCGCTTGCGCCCGGTCCCGTTGCCGCTCATGTGTTGATGGTAGGGGCCGGTCTCATTCCGTCCCCGCGAGCAGCCGGCCCGCGCCGGGCAGGACGGGATCGAGGCCGAGGCCCGTGAGCAGCGCGTACGCTCCGGCGGTGGCGGCGGAGAGCACCGGCAGCCCGAACTCCTCCTCGGCCGGGGCGACGAGGTCGAGGGAGGGCATCTGCACGCAGGCGGAGATGACCAGGGCGTCCGCACCGGTGAGGTCGAGACCTCGGGCCGCCTCCAGCACCCGGTCCCCGGGGATGCACCCGACCTCGGTGTTGTCCGCGACCTCGAGCGCCGCCCAGTCGACGACGGTGAGATCCTCGGCCTCCAGGTAGGCGACGACCTGTTCGGCGAGGGGCCGCATGTAGGGCGTGACCAGTCCGATCCGGCGGGCCCCGAGTGCGGTCAGCCCGTCGACCAGCGCACCGGCGCTGGACAGGATCGGGGTGTCCGGGAGCTGGTCGCGGACGGCCTTCTCCACGCGTTGGTGCTCGCCGTGGCCCTGCGCCATCAACGCGACGAGGCAGGCGTAGAGCAGGGCGTCGACGTGGGCGTCGGCCAGCTCGTCGACGCAGCGCTCCCGCTGGGCGTTCATCGCCTTGAGCTCCTCCGGGGACACCTGGTGCATCCGCATCCGGCTGGAGTGGAAGGAGAAGCTCTCGGCGTGGCGGCCGAGCAGGGCCGGGATCTCGGTCTCGACGGTCACGTTGGAGCTGGGGACGACCAGTCCGATCCGGTGTGTCATCGGGCGGCACTCACTTTCCTGGCGATGTCGGCGGCCAGGCGCTTCTTGTCCGTCTTGCCGACGAGGGTGCGGGGGATCTCGGGGAGGTGTTCGAGGCGTTCGGGCCACTTGAACTTGGCGACCCCGAGGGCGGCGAAGTGTTCCTGCACCTCGGACAGGGTCAGCTCCGCGCCCTCCACCACCACGTAGGCGCAGGTGCGTTCGCCGAGCCGCGGGTCCGGCATCGGCACGACGGCGACCGCCGTGACCCGCGAGTGGCGGAGCAGGAGCAGCTCCACCTCCTCGGCGTTGATCTTCTCGCCGCCGCGGTTGATCAGGTCCTTGAGCCGGCCCTCGATGCAGACGTACCGTTCGCCCTCGATCGTCACGAACGCGGCCAGGTCGCCGGTGCGGTAGAAGCCGTCGGAGGTGAAGGCGCGGGCGTTGTGCTCGGGGGCGTCGAAGTAGCCGGGCAGCGTGTAGGGGCCGCGCGCGCACAGCTCGCCGACCTCCCCCTCGGCGACGTCGGCCTCCGAGCCGGGATCGAGGATCCGCACCTCGTCGAGCCCGGACAGCGGGGTCCCCACAGTCGTCAGTCGCGCCTCCCGCGGCGCGCCGGGCCGGGTCGTCAGGAACAGCCCCTCCCCCATCCCGAACAGCTGTCCCGACCAGATCCCCCGGGCCTCCAGGGCCTCGAACAGCGCGGGCGGGACCTTGCTGCCGGACAGGACGAGCTGGGTCACCGCCTTGGTGGCGGCGTCGAAGTCGGGATGGTCGACGGCGCGGTAGTGGCCGTGTCCGAGCAGGACGTGGGTGGCGCCCTCGCGGGCCATCAGCGGGAGCGACTCGTCGAGGTCGGGCGTGCCGAGGACGAGGCAGGCGCCGACACTGTGCGGGGCGTGGACCGCGCAGACGACGCCGGCGTTGTGGATGATCGGGATCAGGTGCGCGACCCGGGTCTCCGCGGTCCAGCCCCAGGACCGGGCGTACTCCGCGGCGTTGTACCAGTACTCCGCGTGCCGGCGAGGGATCACCTTCGGCACGCCGGTGGTGCCGCCGGAGAGCTGGTGGACGGCGACGGCGTCCGGGTCGATGTCCGCCTGGATCCGCTCGACCAGGGCGCGGGCCGCGGCGGCGTCCTGGTCGCGACCGAGCGCGGTGAACGACTCGCCGCGCGGGTCGTCGCCCAGGACGAGCACGTGCCGCAGCGTCGGGTGGTCGCGCCGCTGGCCCTCGGCGAACCCGACGAGGTCGAAGCCGCGCAGCCCCGCCTCGACCAGGTGGGCGACCGCGCCGACGCGGCGGCTGATCTCGCCGATCTCGTGGCCGCGGTGCGCGGCGAGGGTGGCGACGGGCACGAGCCCGGCCTTGAGCACGCCGTACCAGGCGACCACGGCCTCGAGCCGATTCGTGACCTGGAACAGCACAGGATCGCCGGGCCGTAGCCCCAACCCGGCCAGCCCCGCCGCGAGGAGGTCGGTCCGCTGGTCGAGCTCGGCGAAGGTGAGCCGCCCCTCCAGCGCGACGACGGCGTCGCGGCCCGGGTGGGCGCGCGCGATCCGGTGGAACTCGGTCGCGATCGTGGCGGTACCCCACAAGCCGGCCGCGCGGTAGCGGCGGACCGCGGCCTCGGGGTAGGCGACGAGTGTCATGCGGTCTCCTCGGTGAGCGCCACCAGGTCGGCGCGGCCGCTGACCAGCCCGGCGGCGAGATCGTCGCGCAATGCGGCCGGCCCCTCCACCGCGGTCAGCGTGCCGGTCTCCAGCCGGACCCGTTCGGCCAGGTCGAGCCGGGTGAGCAGGGCCGGACGGGCCGCGGGTCCGGCGACCAGCACGCCGTCCGTCCCCCGGGCCGACGCGACCAGCGCGTCCCCCTCCGGCGACCAGGGGTCGTGCACGTCGACCCACAGCCGCTCCAGCTCGGGGACCGTGGTGCGGTTCGGGAACGCGCGGTCCCCGTGAGCGAGCGGCCGGTCCAGCACCCAGCCGGCGAGATCGTCCGCCGGTGGGTGCCCGCCGCCGTACTGGCGCAGGGCCGTCCCGACGACGTCCGGGCTGGTCTGTGCGAACCGGTCCAGCGGGACGTTCCCGGCCCGGGACATGTACGCCACCATCAGCCGCTCCACCGGCAGCCCGGTCCGTGCGGGGAACGACTCCCACCACAGCTGGCTGCGCCGGGCCAGCTCCTGCAGCCGCTCGACGGCGGGCCGGCGGACCTCCTCGTACCGGGCGAACGCGACGCTTGCCTCGGGTGCCTCCCGCAGCGCGTCCACCAGGGCGATCGCGTCCTCCATCGCCAGCTTGGTGCCGGAGCCGATGGAGAAGTGCGCGGTGTGCGCGGCATCGCCCAGCAGCACCGTGTTCCCCTCCGCCCAGCGGTCACAGCGGACGGTGCGGAAGCGCAGCCAGCGTGTCCGGTTGCCGATCAGCGGCCGACCGCGCAGCTGCTCGGCGAAGACCTGCTCCAGGTACCGCAGGGAGGTCTCGTCCGAGGCCTCGAACGGCGTGCCCGGGGCCTCCAACGACGCGGTCGTGGTGTCGAACCCCGCGCGCCGCCAGGTCTGCTCGTCGGTCTCGATCAGGAAGGTGGAGCGGCCGCCCGTGTACGGGTAGGCGTGGGTGACGAACGTGCCGTGCTCGGTCTCGACCGGCGCGAACACGGCGGCCTCGAGCGCGAACGCGGTCCCGCACCACAGGTAGAGGCCCTTGCCGACCTCGATCCGCCGGCCGAACGTGCCGTTCTCGCGGGTCGCGCTGCTGACGCCGTCCGCGGCGACCACCACGTCCGCGTCGAGCTCCTCGGCGGCGCGGCGGACGCCGAACTCGAGCTCCACGCCGGCCTTCTCGGCGTGTCGTTGGAGAACGGCCAGGAGCTCGGTGCGTGCGATGCCGATCAGCCGGTCGTTGCGGACCCGGGCGGCCGCGTCGCCGACCTGCATCGTCATGTCGTGGCGCAGGCCCGCGGCGACGATGTCCCGCAGAGTGTCCGGGTCCGCGGCCTCGAGCCTGCGCTGCGTGCCCGCGGCGAGCCCGACCCCGAACCCGAAGGTCGTGTCGGGATCGCCCTGCTCGTACACGCGGACCTCGCAGGCGGGGTTCGCGAGCTTGAGCAGGCGCGCGGCGTAGAGCCCGCCCGGGCCTCCGCCCAGCACCGCGACCCGTCGTGGCTGCATCACCGGACCTCCGATGGCGTCGATTGACTGTTGCGTCGACTATTCGACGGCACGGAACAGTCCGAAGTCAAGGTTGACTCTCATCTCCAGCGTTTAATAGTCTACGCCAACGTCAGCCACCTCACTGCGCGAAGGAGCGCCAGCCATGGCCTATGTCATCGGCGTGGACGTGGGCGGCACGTTCACCGACGCCGTGCTCGACGACGACGCCGGGACCGTGCTCGCCGCGAAGTCCCCGTCCACCCCGCCGGACTACTCCCGGGGCGTGCTCGACGTCCTGGAGCTGCTGGCCGAGCAGCTCGGGAAACCCCTGCCCGAGATGCTGGCGGAGACCCACCACATCGCGCACGGCACGACCTCGTCACTCAACGCGCTGGTCATGGGGAACGTGCCCCCGGTCGGGTTCCTCACCACCAAGGGTCATCGGGACTCGATCTTCATCATGAACGTGGAGGGCCGCTACCTGGGCCGCTCCCCGCACGAGCTGCAGCACGTCCTCGGGCAGTCCAAGGACCATGCGCTGCTCCCCAAGCGGCACGCGCTCGAGGTCACCGAGCGGATCGACCGGGACGGCACCGTGGTGGTGGCCCTGGACGAGGACGAGGCCCGCGCGGCGATCCGCTCCCTGGTCGCCGACGGGGTTGCGGCCATCGCCGTGTCGCTGCTGTGGTCCTTCCGCAACCCGGTGCACGAGCGGCGGCTGCGGGAGCTGATCGCGGAGGAGGCGCCGGACCTGTTCGTGGCGCTGTCCTCCGAGGTCAGCCCGCGCATCCGGGAGTTCGCCCGCAACGCCACCACGATCATGAGCACCCAGATCGGGCCCGGCCTGCGGGACTACCTCGGCACGCTCGAGTCCTCGCTGCGCGACAACGGCCTGACCGGCCCGCTCCTCGTGATGCAGTCCAACGGCGGCGCGGTGGCGGCCAAGGAGGCCCCCGCCGCGGCGATCAGCACGGTGGGTTCGGTCCTCACCGGCGGCGTCGTCGGATCGGTGGCGCTGGGCCGCCAGCTCGGCCACCGCAACATCATCTCCACCGACGTGGGCGGTACGACGTTCCTGGCCGGCCTGGTCGTGGACGGTGAGCCGGTCAGAGACACCACCACGGTGATCAACCACCACCCGATCAACGTGCCCACGCTGCGGGTGGACGCGATCGGCTCGGGCGGCGGGGCCATCGCCTGGCTCGACGCGGGCGGCAACCTGCGGATCGGGCCGCGCTCCGCGCAGGCCGTGCCCGGCCCGGCCTGCTACGGCAACGGCGGCACCGAGCCCACCAACACCGACGCCAACCTCGTGCTCGGCATCCTCCCGGAGAAGGGGCTGCTCGGCGGGCGCAAGCCGCTGTCCCTCGAGCTCGCGCGGCAGGCCATCGACACGCAGATCGCCAAGCCCCTCGGGCTGACGGTCGAGGAGGCCGCGGCGGCGATCTACACCGTGCAGAACGCCCAGACCGGCGACCTGCTGCGCAAGACCGTCGTCGAGGCCGGGCACGATCCCCGGAACTTCGTGCTCTACGCCTTCGGCGGGGCAGGTCCCGCCCACTGCGCCGGGTACGCCGCTGAGGTGGGCTGCGACGAGGTCGTGGTCCCGCTGGGGTCCGTGGCCAGCGCCTTCTCCGCGTTCGGGTTGGCGTCGTCGAACATCGTGCTGGCCGCGGAGCTGTCCGATCCGACGATCGTCCCGTTCGACCCTGCCCGCGCCGAGCGCAACTTCGCCGAGCTGGAGCAGCAGGTCCGCGAGGGTCTGGAGCGGCAGGGGCTGCAGTTCGAGCGCGTCGAACTGCACCGCGAGATCGACATGCGCTACTCCATGCAGCTCGCCGAGGTCACCGCACCCGTCGCCTCCGGCGCCCTGGGCATGCCGGAGATCGAGGCCGCGGCGGACGCCTTCGAGAAGCGCTACGCCGAGCTGTTCGGGAAGGACGCCGGCTTCCGCGAGGCCGGCATCCAGGCGATCACGTTCCGGGTCAGGGCGATCGGGGTGCTGCCGTTCAGCCCCGAGCTGCCTCCGGTCCCCGAGGCGAGCGGTGACGCCTCGCCGTTCACCACCCGGCCCGTGTGCCTGAACGCCGCCTCCGGCTACGTCGACACCCCGGTCTACGACTACCGCGAGCTCCGCGCCGGTCACGTGCTGGCCGGCCCGGCGATCGTCGAGGTGCCGACCACCACCGTCGTGGTCCCCGGCGGGACCACCGGCACCGTCGACCACCTCGGCAACCTCACCATCCGCAGGAGTGCCTGATGACCATGCCGATCCCCGGCTCGGAGGCCTTCTCCAGCCGCCCCGTCGACCCCGACGAGCTCGCCCGCTCGCTGCCGTCGTCGCTCGAGGTCCACACCGTCACCGAGGAGCAGGTCGACGCGCTCGACCCGCTGACCTACGAGGTCATCCGGCACCGGCTCTGGTCCGTCACGGACGAGATGGGCGAGGCCCTCAAGCGGATGTCCGGCTCGCCGATCGTGACCGACGCCAACGACTTCGACTTCGCCATCTCCGACGAGCTGGGCCAGGAGGTCCAGGTCGGCCTCTACAACACGATGCTCGTCGGCGCCGTGGACCTGGCGATCTACTGGACGCTGCGCAACCGGGCGAGCAGCCCCGGCATCGAGGCCGGCGACATGTTCCTGTGCAACGACCCGTGGGTCGGCGGCGGCCTGCACCAGAACGACGTCATGGTCTACCAGCCGGTCTTCCACGACGGGAAGCTCTTCGCCTGGACCAGCGCCATCGCCCACCAGCCGGACCTCGGTGGCGTCGGGCTCGGCTCGTTCTCCCCGGCGGCGCAGGACGTGTTCTCCGAGTCACTGCCTACGCCGCCGGTCAAGGTGGTGCGCGGCGGGCAGCTGCAGCGCGACGTCGCCGACCTCTGGGTGCGCCGCTCCCGTGTCCCGATGCTGGTCGGGCTGGACCTGCGCGCCAAGATCGGCGCGAACAACGTCGGCGCCGAGCGGCTGCACGCCCTGATCGCGCAGTACGGCGCCGACACGGTCAAGGCCGTGATGAAGCGCATGATGTCCGACGCCGAGCACCGTCTGCGGGACAAGCTCTCCGCGCTCCCGGACGGCTCGTGGACGGCCACCGGCTACCAGGACCAGTCCCACGAGGGCGACCGGAACCTGCACAAGATCACCGTCACCACCACCAAGGCCGGCAACCACCTGACCTTCGACTTCACGGGCACGGACCCACAGTCCGGTGTCGTCAACTGCACTTATGCGGGCATGCGCGGCGGAGTCATGCTGGCGCTGCTGCCGATCCTGGCCAACGACATCCCGTGGTCAGCGGGCGGGCTGATGCGCTGCTTCGACCTGGTCACCGAGGAGGGCACGCTCAACAACGCGACCTTCCCCGCGGCCGTCGGGCGCGGCCCGATCGGACCGGCGTGGCTGACCGGCAGCCTGATCGCCGAGTGCCTGTCGCAGATGCTCGACCGCGACCTGGAGCTGGGCAAGAACGTCCAAGCCACCTGCTGCGGCACCTGGGACACCGCCGTCATCGCCGGCCTGGACGAGCGCGGCGAGCAGCCCGCCCCGTTCCTGTCGATCATGATGGAGCCGATGGCCGGCGGCTACGGTGCCCGCCCGCACGCGGACGGCATCGACACCGGCGGGCTGTTCTGCATCCCGATGGGCCGAGTGCCGGACGTCGAGATGACCGAGTTCCTCTATCCCCTCCTGACGCTCTGGCGGCGCGAGGTGCCGGACTCCGGCGGCCCCGGGCGGCACCGTGGTGGGCTCGGCGCCTCCCTGGCCTTCACCCCGCACGGCACGAGCATCCCCATGGGCCTGGTCCTCGCCTCCAACGGCAAGGCGGTCGCGCAGAACACCGGCTTGGCCGGCGGGCACCCCGGCAACAGCGGTCTCGACGTGGTGGCGCGCCAGAGCCGGATCACCGAGATCCTCGCATCGGGCAGGATGCCGTCCTCCCTGGAGGAGGTGTCCGACTCCCTCGAGCCCGGTCAGAACTACGCATCGAGCTACCTCGCCCCCGGTGAGGTCTTCGCGATGACCTGGCAGGGCGGCGGCGGATACGGCGACCCGCTCACCCGCGACCCCGAGGCCGTCGCCCGGGACGTGCGGGAGGAGAAGATCACCGAGGCGGCGGCGAAGTCCGTCTACGGCGTCGTCCTGGGAGACGGCTCAGTGGACACCGCCGCCACTCGGACCGAGCGGTCGCGGCTGCGGAATGCGCGTCGCGACCGTTCCCGGATCACCGGCGAGACCCGCGGCAAGGTCGACCTCGCGTCGACGAAGCGCATCGACGACAACCTCGTCGAGGTGGGCTCGGACGTCGCGTGCGGACACTGCGGCGAGGTCCTGGGCGACACCGCGGACGGCCCGCTGGCCCTCGCGGTGTACGACGGCGCCCCGACGGACGCGGGCCCGCAGATCATTGCGACCGCCGCCGACTACGTCGACGCGCCGGTGGTGTTCCGGCAGTACTGCTGCCCGTCCTGCTGGACCGCGTTGTCGTCGGCGGTCGTCCCCGCCGACCACCCGGACGCCGCCACCACCCTCGGCCGGCTGACCGTCACCGCCGCCTAGCACGGGTCGGGGTGGGCGAGCGGCCCGCTCCCCACCCCGACCTCGCCCCCACCCCCGGGCGCCCCGACCACGTGGGGCTCCCGACCACGGAGAACAGCTCATGACCCTCGACTTCACCGGGCGGGTCGCCGTCGTCACCGGGGCGGGCGGAGGCCTCGGCCGCGCCCACGCCCTCGCCCTCGCCGCGGCCGCTGACCCGTCCTCGGAGACGACCGGCCACGTACGGCGCATCCCGCTGGTCGGGTCGGCGCCTTCCGGGTAGGTGGACCGTTCGCGCCGACCGGACGAACGAGAGCGAGCCCCTACGAAGGCAGGCCTTCGAGGAGGTCCTCGATGGTGATGGGGGTGTGTCGGACCCGGACGCCCGTGGCGTTGTACACGGCGTTGGCCACGGCCGCCGCCATGCCGACCACCCCGATCTCGCCGATGCCCCGCGCGCCGACGGGGTTGTGCAGCGTGTCCGGGTGCTGCACGAAGTGCACGTCGACCTCGGGGATGTCGGCGTTGACCGGGAGCAGGTAGCCGGCCAGGTCGCCGTTCGCGGGCCGGCCGTCGCCCTCGATCTCCAGCCCCTCGTGCAGGGCCGCCGAGACGCCCCAGATCATTCCGCCCCGCAGCTGGCTGCGGGCGGCCTGGTCGTTCACGATGCGGCCGGCGTCGAACACGCCGAGCATCCGCGACACCCGCACCTCGCCCGTCCACCGGTGTACCCGAACCTCACAGAACTGGGCGCCGAAGGAGCTGAAGGAGTGCTTCGTCATCTCCTCCCCCGGGCCCGAGGACCCGATGGCGGAGAGGGTCTCCCGGCCGAGCGCGGACAACAGCTCCCCGAACGACATCGACCGTCCGCCCGCCAGCACCCGACCGTCGGCGTAGGTGACGTCGAGTCCCGCGAACGGCGCGTCCGGCGCGCTCGCGAGCGACTGCAGCTCCTCGAGCACGGCCGAGGCCGCGGCCACGATCGCCGACCCCACGCTCGCCGTGGCGGTCGACCCCCCGGACATGCCACCGGGCGTGTCGGCGGACAGGCCCAGCCGCGGCGTGATCCGCTCCGGTCCGACGTCCAGCGCCTCGGCCCCTAGCAACGCCATGACGGTGAGCAGGCCGGTACCGGGGTCGGAGCCCCCGACCGAGACCAGCGCCGTGTCGTCGGCCCGTAGCGTGATCTCGGTCGTGGTCGGGAACCGGAGCGCCGGGAACATCGCCGTCGCGGTGCCCATGCCGACCAGCCAGTCGCCGTCCCGCGTGCCGGTGGCCCGCCGTCTGGACCAACCGAAGCGCTCGGCGCCCATCCGGTAGCAGTCGTCGAGGTACTTGCTCGACCACTGCAGGTCGCTGCCGACCGGACCGAGCGAGCTGTTGCGCAGCCGCAGCTCGATCGGATCCATGTCCAGCGCGGCGGCCAGCTCGTCCATCGCGCTCTCCACCGCGAACGACCCGGGAGCCTCGCCGGGTGCGCGCATGAACGTGGTCCGCGGGATGTTCAGCGGCACCACCTTCTGCCTGATGGCCAGGTTCGGGGTGCGGTAGGCGACCCTCGAGACGGCCGACGTGGGCTCCACGAACGACCGATCGGTGTCCGCGCTGCACCAGGAGTCGTGGCGCACGGCGATCAGGGTGCCGTCGCGGTCGGCGCCCAGCGTGACCTCCTGCAACGTCTCCGGACGGTTCGCGGTCGCGGTGAAGACCTGCTCCCGGCTCAGCGCCGCCTTGACCGGTCTGCCGAGGGCCCGGGAGGCGGCCGCGGCCAGGAAGGCCGGGACGGACGTGCGCCCCTTCCCTCCGAACGCACCGCCCACGAACGGGTTCACGGTGTGCACGCCCGACGGATCCACGTCCAGGGCGGCCGCGAGCTCCGCCTGCTGCACGAAGGCACCCTGGTTGCCGCTGTAGACGGTGAGGCCGTCGGCGTCCCAGTGCGCCACGGCCGAGTGCGGCTCCATCGCCACGTGGTTCTGGGTGGGCGTGGAGTACCGGCGCCGAACCACGACCGGGCTGCTCGCCAGTACGTCCTCGATCGACTCCACCCCCTCCGCGAGGACGACGGAGCTCGAGGGCTCCCCGTCCAGGCCGGGCGGCGCGTCCTCGGCCAGCTCGAGGTTGTCGACCAGCGACGTGCGGGCGGGCCGCTCGGCGTAGGTCACCTCGACGAGCCCGCTCGCGTCTCGGGCCTGCTCGTAGGTCTCGGCGACGACGAAGGCCACCGGCTGGCCGTAGTGGGTGACGCTCCGATCCTGCAGCGGCACCCAGGTGTCGCCCAGCATGGGAGTCGTCGGGGTGCGCAGCGTGAGCGGGTCGAACGGCGTGTAGACGGCGACCACCCCGGGCGCGGCCTGCGCCGCGGCCACGTCCATCGCCAGGATCTCCCCGTTCGCGACCGTGCTGGTGACCACGTAGCCGTGGAGCATGCCGGGCAGGTTGTGGTCCGAGCCGTAGCGCGCCCGGCCGGTGACCTTGAGGGGTGCGTCGATCCGGATGGTGGTCGTCATGCTCGGCTCCCGGTCGGTTCGTCCTGGGTCAGCTCGCAGAGGGCACGGACGACGGTCCGGCGCAGCAGAGGGACCTTGAAACCGTTCGCGGAGAGCGGCTCCGCGCCGTCCGCGGCCAGCGCCGCGGCATCCTGGAAGGCGGCCTCGGTCACCGGCGCCCCACGCAGGGCCGCCTCGACGGCGGTCAGCCGCCACGGCACCGTCGCGACACCGCCGACCGCCACACGGGCATCGACGACGTGGTCGTCACGCACGTCCAACGCGACGGCGGCCGAACACAGCGCGAACTCGTAGGACTGACGGTCCCGCACCTTGACGTAGGTCGAGTTCCTCGCCCAGTCCAACCGCGGCACCAGGATTTCGGTGATCAGCTCACCGGGCCGCAGGTCGTTCTCGACGTGCGGGGTGTCACCGGGCAGGCGATAGAACTCGCGCAGCGGCACCGTCCGGGTGTCGCCGGCGCTCGCCAGCGTGACCTGCGCGTCGAGGGCCACCAGCGCGACGGCGACGTCGCTCGGATGCGTCGCCACGCAGGCCTCGCTCGTACCCAGCACGGCGTGCATCCGATTTGCGCCCGCGCGCGCCGGGCAGCCACTTCCGGGGACGCGCCGGTTGCACGGCGTCGACACGTCGCGGAAGTAGGTGCAGCGAGTGCGCTGCATCAGGTTCCCGCCGATGCTGGCCATGTTGCGCAACTGCTGGGAGGCACTCTGCAGCAGTGCGCGGGAGATCATCGGGTACACCCCCGGATGCCGCGCCACGTCGCCCATCCGCTCCAGCGCGCCCAGCCGCAGCCCGTCGCCGGTGTCGATGCCACGCAGCGGGAGCGCGTTGATGTCCTGGACGTGCCGGGGGGTCAGGAGGTCCAGCTTCATCAGGTCGACCAGCGTCGTACCCCCGGCCAGGTAGGTGCCCGCGCCCGCGACGGCGCCGTCGACCGTGGTCGGGGTGGTCAGCTCAAACGGCTGCATCGGCCCCCCTCACCTGCTCGATCGCGGCCACGATGTTCGGGTACGCCGAGCAGCGGCAGAGGTTGCCGGACATGAACTCCCGGACGTCGTCCACGTCCTGCTCCACCGCGGCGACGGCCGACATGATCTGTCCGGACGTGCAGAAACCGCACTGCAGCGCGTCCTGGTCGACGAACGCCTGCTGGACCGGGTGCAGCTCGTCGCCGGTGGCGAGCCCGTCCACGGTGGTCACCGGCTCGCGCACGGTCGCGACCAGGGTCAGACACGACAGCACGGAGCGGCCGCCCACGTGCACGGTGCACGCGCCGCACTGGCCGCGGTCGCATCCCTTCTTGGGGCCGGTCACGTCGAGCCGCTCGCGCAGTGCGTCGAGCAGCGTGACGCCGGGCCCCACCTCGAGGTCTTCGGTCCTGCCATTCACTTCGAGTGAGATGTCCACTGAGGTTCTCTTCCTCGCCGCGTGTCCGCCGAGGCGGACACGCAGCATCGGAGGGTGCTGGCTCGTCAGTCCGTAGGATGGGAACCGGATAATCATCCGATCTCACGGAGAACCTTAGCGGATATCTATCCGGTTGGCGAGCGTCCCCCTTCGCTGCCCGGCCGACCGTGATTTACATTCCTGCGGGAGGCCCGGGAGGTGACGATGACGACGGGACCCGTGAACCTGCGGCGCGCGGACGCCCGCCGCAACAACGAGCGCATCCTCGCTGCGGCGGCGGCATCGCTCGCCGACACGGGCGAGCTGTCGTTCAACGCCATCGCCAAGGTGGCAGGTGTGGGTGTCGGCACCGTCTACCGGCACTTCCCGACGCAGGGGGCACTCGTCCTCGCCGTGTACCGGCACGAGGTGCAGCAGATGCTGGACGTGGTCCCCGTCCTGCTGCGGGAGAAGTCCCCGCCGGAGGCGTTCCGGGCGTGGACGACCGACCACCTCGCGCGGTACATGATGACCAAGCGCGGCCTCGCGGACGCGTTGCGCTCGGCCACGGCCCCCGACGACGAGGACGTCCCGGGCAAGGCCTACGAAGCCATGGTCGACGCGGTACGCACCTTGCTCGAGGCCAACGTCGAAGCCGGCACCGTCCGGTCCGGCCTCGACCCGGAGACGGTTCTGCGCGGTCTGGGCGGGCTGCTCTTCCTCGACCCCCGGGACGACTGGCGCGGCCAGACCGAGGCACTCTTGGACCTGGTGTGGCGCGGCATGCGCCCGGAGGTGTGAGTCGTGCCGCCGCGCTCTCGCACCACCAGCGGAGCACAGTGACGGGCTAGGACCCTGAGCGCTCCTCGGATTGGACGCCGAGGGTCTTGGTGAAGAAGACCCGGCGATAGCCGTCCTGCTCGCCACGGTGGGTCTCGACGTAGCCCTTGCGCGGGTAGTAGTCGAGGTTCTCCGTCATGGCCTCGTTCGTGTAGAGCTGGATCCGGTCGTGCCCGCGCCGGCGGGCTTCGCTCTCGGCGAGGGCGGGGAGCTGCGTGCCAATTCCCCGCCCCTGGGCATGCGGCTCCACGGCGATGTCGTCGATCAACAGATGATCATCGGTGTCGACCAACACGATGAAGCCGAGCAGACCCCCCTCGTCCTCGGCGACCCACATCGTCCCGGCGCTGACCGCCGCGGCGTAGTCGGCCTCCATCGGCGCCGGCGGTCGGCCGATCCGCGCGATGTAGTTCCGATAGGCCCGGTGCGCCAGACGGCTGGTGGCGTCAACGTCCCGGCGCTCTGCTGGCCGTGTCGTGACCATGCATCGACTCTAATGACTCCTACCCGACGATCAGCGAGAAGGCGGCGGCGCTGCTGGAGTCGTCGGTGCGCAACCACGCCCTCCTCGACGGCAACGAGCGGCTCGGGTGGCTCGCGGCCGAGGTGTTCTGCTTCCTCAACGGCCGGCTGGTCGTAGCCGACGACGACGACAAGCTCGACCTGGTCATGGCCGTGGCTGCGGGGGCGGTACCCGGCGTGCCGAAGATCGCCGAGCGCCTGGAGCCGTGGCTCACCCCGGCGAGCTGAGCGCCGAGAAGCCCATCTCCCGGTACGGGCGCCTGCCCCGGAGATCTCCGATCCCGGGGAGCGGCCGCTCACGGGGAGCCGAAGCCCTCGAGGGTCGCGATCCGACCGAGGACGTCCAACCGGTCCACCGGTTCACGTTCCGGGTCGCGGTGGTCGTAGACGTTGTGGCACCTCGATCGCCTGGGCCGGGCCGGTCGAGCGCTGGATCATGCGCCTGGGCGCGTGCTCACACTGATGCTCACCACCCTGATCAAGGACCGCGCCTGGCTCACCCGTCCCGGCCTCGACACCGTCCGTGGGCCAGGCCGCAGAGCTGGCCTGCCTCAGAGACGGGGACCTGGTAGCGGTCCCGGAGCGCGACCTCGTCGCCCAGCTCCGGCTCGTCGTGTGCCGCCGCGACCGACCCCGAGCTGACGGGACGGCGCAGGTTCTGAGTCGCGGGGCCCGTCGCCGGGCCGCCGCTCGAGTTCCTTGATCGTCGGCCGTTCGGCGAGTGCACCCGACGGCCAAACTGTTCCGGGCCGTGACGCGCGCCGCCGGACTTCCCACCCTCAAGTGCTCCGAGGTCCGCGCTCAGGGCGCTGCCACGACCCGACCGCGGACCGCACACCTTTGTCGGGTGCGCGTGCAAGCGCTACGAGAGGTCGGCGGTCTGCGGCTCCTTCCCGCCAACGCCCGGGAAGTCGATCGCCGACGTCAGCGACTCGTACTGCAGCTGCGGCACGTGCCGGCGCTTCGCGATCTTCCAACCGGACGGCTCGCGGACGAGCTCGTCGGTCACCCGGACCCATCGGATCAGTACGACCGGGGCGTCCTTGAGGGCCATCGTGGCGCAGAGATGCACGTCGACCGCCGCGACGTCGCCGTCGACCGTGACCCGCAGGCTGCTGATGCTGTGGTCGATGAAGCCGAAGGGCTCGAGCGAGGACACGAACGAGTCCGCGAACTCGGTGCCGGTGAAGCCGCGTAGGCCGCCGAAGTAGGACAGATCGGCGTCCGGCGTGAAGCAACTCCGCATGAGTGCCTCGTCCCGGCGGTCCATCGCGTGGGTGTAGCGCTCGAGGACGTCCCGTACGGCGAGCCGGTCGGCGAGGTCGCCGTCCTGCACCGAACTCGTCGACATCGACGGAGTGACTGGCATCGGGTCGTTCTCCTTCCACGCTCGCGCCCGGTCGGCGCGCCGTCAGGCTAATTCAGCTACCGAATACATCACAAGCATGCTTGCAGTCTGGGATGTGCTCGGTTAGCGTTCCGGCGACCGTGCAGCTGCGGGGTTTCACCTGCTTCATCGCCTCGAAGGAGAGGTCCATGTCGGCACCGTCCGAAGCGGAACGCGCACATGCGAGCACGGTGCGCCGCACCACGTTGGCCGCCGCGATCGGCAACACCGTCGAGAACTACGACTACGCGGTGTACGGCCTGGTGGCCACCGTGCTGGCGAAGAACTTCTTCCCCAACTCCTCGCCCGGGGTCGCGCTGCTGTCGACGTTCGCCGTCTTCGCCGCGGCGTTCGTCATCCGGCCGCTCGGCGGGCTGCTCCTCGGCCCGCTCGCCGACCGCATCGGCCGAAAGCCCACCCTCGTGGTGACGCTGATCGGCATGGCCCTGGTGAGCACGCTGATCGGCCTGCTGCCCACCGCGGCCACCATCGGGATCGCCGCCCCGATCCTCCTCGTCGTCCTGCGGATGGGGCAGGGGCTCGCGGCAGGCGGGGAGTACGGCACCGCGATCATCTACGCCGCCGAGTTCGCCCCCGAGAACCGCAAGGGCGAGATGGCGAGCCGCGTGCAGATGGGGAGCCTCGCCGGCCTGCTCATCGGTGCGGTCGTCGTGGTGAGCCTGACCCTGTCCCTCGGCCCGGAGGCCATGCAGGCCTGGGGCTGGCGGGTGCCGTTCCTGCTGGCGCTCCCGCTAGGGGCGATCGGGTTCTACCTACGGAGCCGGCTGGGCGAGACCCCCGAGTTCCTCGAGGTCCAGGAGGTCGCGCAGGACCGGCCGCCGGTCGACCGGAAGCTGTGGCGCGGCGTGCTGCTCATCGGGGTCGCCGCCACCCACGCCGTGGGCTTCTACCTGGCGTTCACCTACGTACAGAACCTGATCATCCAGCTCAGGTTCTCACTCGTGACGGCGACCGTCGTGATCGGGTGCGCCCTGGCCGTCGGGATCGGGCTCGTCCTCGCGGGCGGACGCGTGTCGGACCGGATCGGGCGCCGGCCCGCCCTGCTCGTCGCCACCGCGGTGATCACCGCCGCCTCGTACCCACTGATGGCCGGGCTGACGTCGTCGACGAACCCGTGGGCGCTCGGCATCTTCGCGGTGCTGCTAGCCGCCGCGCCGTCGTTCTACACGGGCATCGCCCCGATCACCTACATCGAGCTGTTCCCGGTACACGCGCGCGGCACCGGCGTCTCGCTGACCTTCAACATCGCCGTGGCCGTCTTCGGCGGATCCGTCCTGTACGTGACCCAGTGGCTGGTCCAGACGACGGGTGACAACCGCGCCGGCGCTTTCGTCCTGATCGGCTCGGCCGTGCTCAGTGGCCTCGCTGCGCTGGCCCTGCCCTCCGTCCTGGCGCCCCGGGTCCGGCGTCCCACGGCGACGGCCACCCCCGAGGCGGCGGCCTGACGCTCAGTCGCGACTCGCGCGGCGGGCGTCCTTGATCTCGGTCTCGACCGCGACGGCGCAGCGCCGCAGGGTGGCGACGAGCTCGGGGAACTGGCCGGGTTCGAGCATGCCGCCGAGCGTCGACTCGATCTTGTCGACCTCGGCGGCCATCTCCGACAGACTGGCCCGGCCCGCCGCGGTCAGGGCCAGCGACATGGCTCGTTCGCTCTCCGGGTGCGGGCTGCGGTCCACCCATCCTCGACGCTCGAGCTCGGCGACGATCCTGGTCATCGTCTGGGGCTTGACGAAGCAGCGGCGGGACAGCTGTGCCAGCGACAGATTGGGTTGCCGCTCGAGGATCTTGAGCGCGGCGTAGCCGGACAGCGTCATGCGCCACGGCTTCAGCCGCATCGCCCCGATATTGGCCACGGCGCGTTCGAGGCGGGTGACCGCATCGGTGAGGTAGTCCGGCTGGCCCGCAGCTGTGTCCACGCACCAAGCTTAGACAGCATCCTTACAACTGGAGGTTCTGACATGCCCGGCTCGACCACCGCCTCCGCACAGACGGTCGACCTCACCCTGGACGATGCCCACCGCACCGTGACCGAGGCACTGGTCGCCGCCGGCTACACGACCGAGGAGGTCGCGGTCATCGCGGACCATCTCATGGACTGCGAGCTGCGCGGGCTGTCCTACGCCGGGCTGGCCCGCGCGGTGTCGATCATCGAGCGCCTCCGCACCACGGAGCCGCCGCAGCCGATCCGGGTCGACCGGGAGACGCCGGTGTCCGCGGCCCTGGACGGCGGGGACCAGGTCGGCTACCTCGTCGCGGCCCACGCGATCGAGATCGGCCTGGAGAAGGCGCGCGCCCAGGGCATGGCCGTGGTCGGTGCCCGCCGGACCTGGTACACGGGGATGTTCTCGTACTACCTCGAAGGCGTCGTCGACGCCGGGTTCGTCGGGATGATCGCGGGCAGCGGCCCCGCCGTCGTCGCGCCGTACGGTGGCACCGAGGCCCGGTTCAGCACCAATCCGATCGCCTTCGGCTTCCCGACCGCCGACGGTCCGGTGATCTGGGACATCGGCACGTCGTCCATCACCCACGCCGAAGTCACCCTCGCAGCGAGGCTCGGCGAGCCGCTGCCCGAGGGAAAGGCCTTCGACCCCGCGGGCCGTCCGACCACCGACCCTGCTGCGGCCCTGCAGGGCGCCTTCGCCGTGTGGGGTGGTCACAAGGGATCCGGGCTCGCTCTCGTCGTGCACCTGCTCGGCATGCTCGCAGGCGCCTCGGCGGCCCCCGAAGGCGTCTCCGACTGCGGTTTCCTGGCCGTGATCGTCGACCCGTCGACCCTGGGCGACGCCGCGGACTTCGGCGCCCGCGCCGCGGCCTTCGCCGAGTCCGTGCGCGCCACCCGTCCGATCGAGGCCGGGGCGGCGGTCCGGGTCCCGTTCGACCGCTCGGCGGCCCTCCGAGCGGAGACCCTCCGCCGCGGGAAGATCGAGGTCACCGTACCCGTGGTGGAGACCCTGCGGCAGATCGCCTTCCAGAACTAGCCAGCATGCTTATATAATCCAAGCACTCTGCTACAGGAGGAGTGAGTCATGGTCGACTTCTTCACGGGGCTCCAGCCGCTCGAACCGGGCGAGAGCGACCCCGCCCGGCTGGCCGAGCGGCTCCGGGAGCTCGATGCGTCGGAGGCGATCGACCGGGTGCTCGTGGGGTACTCGTCGATCTGGCCGCACAACCACGCGACGGCGCCGTACATGCTGGCGATGACCGAGAAGTTCTCGCCGATCGTCGCCCATCGCCCCGGGGTCATGGCCCCGACGGCCGCGGCCCGGTACTTCGCCACGCTGGATGTGCTGGCCCGCGGGCGGCTGGCCATCAACGTGGTGGTCGGGGGCTCGGACAAGGATCTCCATCGCGAGGGCGACGCCACCCCGAAGTCGGAGCGTTACGAGCGGGCGATCGAGTACCTCGATCTCGTCCGCCGGACCTGGACCGAACCGTCGTCGTTCGATCACGAGGGCCGCTTCTACACCGCGGAGAGCGTCAAGATCCTCATCCGGCCGGTTCAGGGCCAGGTCCCGATCTTCATGGGCGGGGAGAGCGCCGCCGCGGTCGACTTCGGCGCCCGGCACGCCGACCTGTACATGCTCTGGGGCGAGCCCTTCGCCGGAACACGGGAGCGCATCGCACGGGTCCGGGCCGCCGCGGACGGCTACGCGCGGCCGATGGAGTTCTCGCTGAGCCTGCGACTGTTCCTCGGCGAGACCGAGGACGACGCGTGGGCGAAGGCCCGCGCCGTCGAGCAGCAGATCGCCGACGCCCAGGGCGGCCACACCTTCCTCCGCTCCTCGGCCACCGACAACTCGGTCGGACGCCGGCGGGCACTGGCGCTGACGGACGAGGAGCTCCACGACACCTGCTTCTGGACCGGGCTGACCAAGCTGCTGGGCGGGTTCGCCAACTCCCAGGCGCTCGTCGGAACCGAGGAGCAGATCCTGGACACCCTCGGCACCTACCACGACCTGGGGGTCGGGACCTTCCTGGTGACCACCGGGGCGGAGGCCGGCTGGGATCCTGCCCTCGAGGACTTCCTGCTCCGTGCCAAGAAGGAGCTCTGACCGTGCTCGACCTGCAATCCCTGGGTGGCGGGACCGTCGGCGGAGTGCTCGCCGACCGGGCGTCCCGAAGCCCTGACAAGCCTGCTCTGGTCTTCGAGGACGAGCAGCTCAGCTACGCCGAGCTGGACGCGGCGGCGTCCGCGGTGGCCCGCGGCCTGCTCGGCCTCGGCCTCGCCCCCGGCACGTCCGTCGGGGTGTTCCTGCCCAACCGCACCGAGACCCTGGTCGCCTTCTTCGGGATCGCCCGCGCGGGTCTGGTCGAGGTCCCGGTGAACACCGCCTACAAGGGCACCTTCCTCGACCACGCGCTCGGCCACACCGACGTGCAGGTCCTGCTCACCGAGCCCGGGCTGCTCGACCTCGTCGCCGAGCTGCCGGAGCGTCCGCACGCGCTGCACACCGTCGTCGTCCTTGCCGACGCCGTCCCGGCCGGGGTGTCGCTGCCCGGCCTCGACATCCTCACCTGGCACGCCCTGATCGCGCGCGGCGACCCGGGCCGGGCGTTCCCCGAGGTCGGCATCGACGATCCCGTGGGGATCATGTTGACGTCCGGGACCACCGGGCGCAGCAAGGGCGCGATCTATCCGTCGCTCATGCCCGTGGTCGCCGCGCACGAGTTCGCCGTGGCCATGGAGACCACCGCCGACGAGCGGCTCTACACCTGCCTGCCGCTGTTCCACGGCGCGGCGAAGATCAACATCTCGCTGCACGCGATCGTCGCGGGCGCCACCGTCGTGCTCGGGCGCCGGTTCAGCGCGAGCCGCTTCTGGGAGGAGATCCGCCGCCACGAGGTCACGCAGTTCAACGCCCTCGGCTCGGTCCTGCCCATGCTGCTCGCCCAGCCTCCGTCGGACCGCGACCGGGACCATCCCGCCCGCAAGGTCTTCGCCGCACCCGCCCCTCCCCCGGTTCTCACCGCCACCGAAGAACGCTTCGGCGTCCACGTCGTGGAGGGCTACGGCCTCACCGAGATCAAGACGATCGTCTGGAACCCGATCCAGGAGCGCAAGATCGGCTCCATGGGGGTCCCGTCCGCCACGACCCTGCTCGAGGTCCACGACGACCTGGGGTTTCCGGTCCCGCCGGGGCAGGTCGGCGAGATCGTGTACCGGCCCCGTGTCCCGCACGTCATGTTCTCCGGCTACCACCGCCAGCCCGAGGCCACCGTGGAGACCTCGCGCGACCTCTGGTGGCACACCGGGGACCTCGGCTTCACCGACTCCGACGGCTACTTCTACTTCGTCGACCGGAAGAAGGACGCCCTGCGCCGCCGCGGCGAGAACGTGTCCTCCCAGGAGGTCGAGACGGTCCTGCTGGACCACCCCGCGGTCGCCGAGGCCGCCGCCATCGGAGTCGCCTCCGACCTCGGGGAGCAGGAGGTCATGGCCGTCGTGCAGGTCGCCGAGGGCACCGAGCTGGACCTGAAGGACCTCTTCGCGCACTGCGATCGCGCCCTGCCGCACTTCATGGTGCCGCGCTTCTACCGGCTCGTGGGCCGGATGCCCGCAACCCCAACCGGCAAGATCCGCAAGACGGTGCTGCGGGAGACCGGGCTCACCGACGACTCCTGGGACGCCGAGGCCGCCGGCCTGACCCCCACGCGGCACCGGTGAGCGCCGTGCACCTGAGGGAGATCGCGCCCCGGCTCACGTTCCAGGCCCATCCGGTGCCGACCCAGCTGAAGATCGAGCTCGTGCAGCGGCTCGTCCACGCCGGGATCCGGGACTTCGAGCTGTCCTCGTTCGTGCGCCCGGACCTCGTCCCGGGCCTCGCCGACGCCACTGAGGTGTTCGATGCGGTGCGCGCTCCCGGACTGACACTGGGCTGCTGCATCGGCAACGAGCGCGGCCTGCGCGCCGCTGCCGCCGCCGGCGCCGACTCCGCCACCTTCCTGCTCTCGGCGGACGAGGACTTCGCCCGTGCCAACATCGGGCGCAGCACCACCGAGTCCCTCGACGAGCTCGAGCGCCTCGCCGATGTCGCAACCGGCCTGGGCATCGCTCTGGGCACCTACGTCATCTTCGCCTGGGGCGGCCCCACCGGCCCCGTCCGCGGCCCGGCGGAGCTCGAGCCGATCGCGCAGCGGCTCGGCGAGATCGGCGTCACCGACTGGGTGCTCGCCGACTCCTCCGGCTACGCCGCCCCACCGCAGATCCGCGACCTGCTCGACGCCGCCGCCCACCATCTGCCGCTCGAGTCGCTGACCGTCCAGGTCCACGACAACCGGGGGCTCGGCGTGGCGAACGTCCTCACCCTCGCCGAGCTCGGCGTCGGCACCATCGACGTCTCCCTCGCCGGGAGCGGTGGTCACCCGGCGATGCCGGGCCAACGCGGTGGCGGTGTCTGCACCGAGGATGCCGCGCAGGCCCTCGAGCTCGCCGGCCACGACACCGGCCTCGACCTCGCCGCCCTCGTCGACACGGCCAACTGGCTGGCAGACGCCGGCGTGCCCGGCATGGGCTTCGTTCGGCACGTCGGGCCCGTTCCCCGGTCGGCGCAGGCACCGGCCGCACTGACCTTCTCCTGGAAGAGCCCGACACACGAAAGCGAGCCAACACAGTGACGACACCCTCGCCCATCGACGGCCTGCGGACGAGCGACCAGCGTTACCTCATCTCGGTGATCGACGGCCCGAACGTCTCCAACCTCGCCCGCCGGAACAAGCGGATGTACGGCCCCAACGTCTCCGCCGAGGGTCTCGGAAAGTTCACGGAGGAATGGGGCGCGCGGCTCGGCGTCGAGATCGAACGGTTCCTGTCGAACCACGAGGGCGACATCCTCGAGTACATCCACTCCTCGGGCGAGCGGGTCGACGGATACCTTGTCAACCCGGCCGGGCTGACCACCACCAGCCAGTCGGTGCCGTTCGCCCTCCACGACACCGGGAAGCCGGTGGTCGAGGTACATTTCGCCAACATCAGGGCCTCGGCGGCGACCGCCCGCGGCCCGGTCTACGGCCGGGGCGAGTCCACCTTCACGCCCTTCGTGTCCGGCCAGTTCATGGGCATGCGCGAGTACAGCTACCCGGGCGCCCTGTTGTCCCTGGTGCTGGCCCTGGACGACGAGACCTTCCTCGGCGCCAAACCCGAGTAGGAGCGCGATGAGCAACGAGACGGCGGGCGAAGACGTCCTCGAGCGCATCCGCGCGGACCGGGACGCGGTGGTGACCGACTGGGGCCCGGAGGGGTACGACGGCCTCCTCCGGATCCAGGCCATGGTCGAGGGAGCCGCGGCCCGCTTTGTCGCGACCCGCGCCACCGCGGCAGGCATCGCGGAGCTCACCCGGATCGTGGACGTGACGTCCCATCCGGACTGCACCCGGGACGAGGCCGTTCGGCCGGGTGGTGAGTTCAACGCCGCCGTCCACACCCGCCGCCCGCTCGCCCGGCTGGCCAGCATCACCGAGCACATCGGGAAGGCGGCCTGGTTGGACCACCGGTTCAACCTCTGCGACCGCTACACGGATGGACTGTTCAGGAACCGGAGTGAGATGTGGGGTGTGTCCACGCCGGACATGTAGGTCCCGAGGTCGGGAAAGGTGAGGAGCACGGTCGAGTCGGGGGCGGGTGGGCCGTCCGGGCCTGCCGGGATCGGTCGACAAAGGGTAACGAGGACTCCCACCCGGCCCGGGCGAACGTGTGCCGGGGCCTGCCGAGCCCCGAGAACGATTGCGATCAGGAGGAGGCGCGCCCCTCGACGGCGCGGACGGCTTCCGCGTGCCAACCACGGGCGATCGGCTCCAGGGCCTCGAAGGCACCGGCAGGGGTGCCGGGCAGCGTGTGACCGGCTGCGTGGACCCTTCCCAGGACCGCCTGGGCGGCAGTGTCCGCCTCGACGGCGAGCCGCGGCAGGTCGACGCCGGTGAGCAGGCCGTCGCGCTTGACGACGCGGCCGTCGACGAGAACCGTCCGTACGTCGGCGGTCGTGGTCTGGAAGACCAGCGTGGCATAGGGGTCGATGCGAGGGTGCTGCTCGATCCCCGTCCCGCCGACGAGCTGCAGGTCCGCTCGCTTGCCGGGGGTCAACGAGCCGATCCGGTCGCCGAGCCCGAGGGCGTCGGCGGCATTCACGGTGGACCAGCCGAGGGCCTCCTTCGCGCTGGTGGTGACCGTCTCGGGCATCGCGTTCGCCAGGTTGACCGCCTCCGTGGCCTCCCACCTCGTGAACCCGAGCCCGAAGCGCATCTCGTGCCACAGGTCGCCGGAGTTCAGCGAGATGACGTCCGCGGACAGCGTCGGGGCGAGCCCGTGGCGGCGGCACCGCGCGAACACCGGCCTGCCCATTCCCATGTTCAGCTCGGTCTCGACGGAGATCGAGACCTTCCCCCCGCTGCGCGCGAGGGCGTCCCACTCCGCGTCGTCGAGGGTGTTGCAGTGCACGTGGACCATGTCCGGGCCGAGGAGTCCGAGGGCGTCGAGCTCGCCGACGCCTCCGGTGAGCACGCTGCCCCAGACGCACCCGGTGTGGTTGACGATCAGCGCCCGGCGCTCGCGCGCCGCGGCGAGCTCGGCGACCGTGCGGTCCCAGGGCAGCCCAAAGAGCTCAGAGAGCGAGACGCCGAGGGTGAGCAGCCCGTCCGAGGTGAAGTAGGTGTCGGCGATCCGGTGGAAGTCCTTCAGGCGCGCGCTGTGGTCGCCGAACCGGGTGGCCTCCGGCGAGCTCTCGAAGAAGCCGTAGCAGAAGGCCGCGCGGATCCCGGTGTCCAGCAGCCCCTGCACTGCGCCGTCGGAGTGCTCGGGCGTGTTGTTGCAGTGGGAGAAGTCGAGCAGGGTGGTCACGCCGGCGTTGAGCGCGTCGAGCGCACCGAGCCGGTTGCCGAGCCGGACGTCGTCGGCCGTGAAGGCGGGCGAGATCCCCAGCCGGATGCCGAAGTAGTAGTCACCGAGCGTCCAGTCCCCGCAGATCCCGCGCACCAGCGACTGCCAGGTGTGCCGGTGGGTGTCGACCAGCCCGGGCAGGACCAGGTGACCGGCCGCGTCGATCACCTCGGCGTCGCTGACCTCGAGCGACGGGGCGACGGCCGCGATCACCCCGTCCTCGACGAGGACGTCACCGGTGGGGAGGTCGCCGAGGGTGGGGTCCATCGTCAGGACGTGGCCGCCGCGGATCAGGGTTCGGGTCATGGGCTCCTCCAGGATTCGGGTGCCCCAGAGTGACCTGCTCGCCGGGCACGAACATGTCCCGTTCCGGTTGCGATGGTGGCTCCCACCGTCCTCGCGGAGACCGTACGATCGCGCGCGGCGGCGGCCCAGGCTCGACGGCGAGGTGGTGGCGACATGGACGTCCGATCGCTCCGGTACGCGGTGACGCTCGCCGAGACCCTCCACTTCGGACGCGCCGCCCAGGTCCACTACATCGCCGCGCAGCCGTTCGGCCGCCGCATCCAGGCCCTGGAACGCGAGCTGGGCACCCCGTTGTTCAGCCGCACGAGCCGCCGCGTCGCGCTCACACCGGCCGGGGAACGGTTCGTGACGCGGGCCCGCCGGATTCTGGCGCAGCTCGACGCGCTGGTCGAGCAGGTCGAGGGCCCGCGCGAGGACCCGCCCGTCCTGCGGGTCGGCGTCCTCGGTTTCGGGCTCGCTGACCTGTGGTCGGACGTCCGGGCGCTGGTCGAGTCGCGCTGCCCGGCGCTGGGTCTGGTCACCGTGGAGCTCGACTGGGAGAACCAGTACGACACGCTCCGGGCCGGCGAGGTCGATGTCGCCGTCGTCCACGACGTCGGCGGGGCGGACGACCTGGTGCTGGACCGGACCCCGGAGCTGGACCGCTACGCCGTGGTCCCGGTCGGGTCCGAGCTCGGCGAGGCGGACCGGCTCACACTCGCCGACGTCGCCGGGCACCGGTGGATCTCACCGGTCGGCGACCAGCCCGGTCTCGCCGAGTGGGGGGACTCCGGCGGCCGCGGGCGGGTCGCCGTCCGCTCGCCCGCCGGCGTCGCGACGGCGGTGGCGACGAGCGGCTGGCTGGGCATGCACGCCGAGCCCGCTCGCCGGTACTTCCCCCACCCTGGGGTCCGGTACGTGCCGTTGGAGGGACCCAAGGCCGCCATCGCTGTTGCCACCCGCCCGGACGACCACCGCGAGGCCGTCGCGGTGTTCCGGGCCGCGGCCCGAGCGGTGGCGGGCGCGGATCGCAACCTCTCCGGACCATGATCGGCGCCGTCCCCAGGAGCCAGACTGGGAGGCGGCGACGACGGAGGAGGGCGCGATGCGCTGGAGCACCTGTGCCGACGCGGACGGCACGGAACGGGCGGCGGTCTGGCGGGACGACCGGCTCTACCCCACCCGGACGACCCTGATCGAGCTACTCGGCGACGACGGCACGCGACTGCGCTCCGCAGCCGAGGCCGCGTTGCGCGGTCCCGGAGTCGACCCGGCGACCGTGACGCTGCTGCCCCCGATCCCGCGCCCACCGTCCGTGCGGGACTTCATGGCCTTCGAGGAGCACGTGGTGACCGCGAGCGCCGCGATCGGGCTGACCGTGGACCCGCTCTGGTACCGGCAGCCGGTCTTCTACTTCACCAACCCGGCCGCGCTGCGCGGGGCGAACGACACGGTACCGATCTCGCCCGGCAGCACGATGTTCGACTACGAGCTGGAGGTCGCCGCCGTCGTCGGGCGGGAGGGGGCGGACCTCTCCCCCGCCGAGGCGGTGGAGCACATCGCCGGGTACCTGATCTTCTGCGACTGGAGCGCTCGCGACCTGCAGGGCGAGGAGATGAAGCTGAACCTCGGCCCGGCCAAGGGCAAGGACTCGGCGTCGAGCTGCGGGCCGTGGATGCTCACCCCGGACGAGCTGCCTGCCGCCGCGGCGATGACCGCATCGGTGAACGGCAAGCCCTACAGCAGCGGCTCGCTCGACACCCTGCACTGGTCCTTCGGCGAGATGATCGCCTACGCCTCGCGGGGCACCCGTGTACTGCCGGGCGACCTCATCGGCAGCGGCACCGTCGGCACCGGGTGCATCCTCGAGCTGTCCCGGGTCCACGGTGCCGACGCCTACCCCTACCTCTCCCCGGGCGATCGCGTCCGGCTCGAGGTGGACGGACTCGGCGCGATCGACGTCCGAATCACTGCCGGGGTGCCCGTCCGCCCCCTTCGGGAGGAGCACGCATGAGCGCGGCCGCACACGCCCACGGCATCACCGTCCCCGGCCCGCCCCGCCTCGAGGAGGTGGCCGACGGCATCCACGCGTTCATCCAGCCCGACGGCACCTGGTGGATCAACAACACCGGGTTCGCTGTCGGACCTCAGGGGGTCGTCGCCGTCGACTCCTGCTCCACCGAGCGGCGCACCCGGGCGTTCCTCGACGCCATCGGGTCCGTGACCTCGGCGCCGGTCCGGACGTTGGTCAACACTCACCACCACGGCGACCACACCTTCGGCAACGCGCTCTTCCACACCGCGACCATCGTGGCCCACGAGCTGGCCCGCGAGGAGATGATCGCGTTCGGGCCGCCGCGTGAGCTGCCGTTCTGGGAGAACCCGGACTGGGGAGCCCTCCCCCTCGACCCGCCGTTCCTCACCTTCACCGAAGGCATCACGCTGCACATCGGAGACCTGCGCGCCGAGGTGCGGCACGTCGGCACGGCGGCGCACACCACCAACGACTCGCTGATCTGGTTTCCCGAACGCTCCACGCTGTTCTGCGGGGACCTGGTGTTCAACGGGGGCACGCCGTTCCTGCTCATGGGTTCGGTGGCCGGCGCCATCGACGTGCTGGAGAACGTCCTCGCCCCACTCGGCGCCACCACGATCGTCCCCGGTCACGGCCCCGTCTTCCACGACCGCGGGCCGCTCGACACCACCGTGGACTACCTGCGCTTCGTGCTGGAGCTGGCGGAGCGAGGCCGCGCCGCCGGCGTCACTCCCCTGCAGGCGGCGCGGGACACCGATCTCGGCCGTTTCTCCGACTGGCCGGACGCCGAACGGATCGTCGGAAACCTCCACCGCGCCTACGCCGAGCTCGACGGGCTCGAGCGCGGCGGCACGATCGACGTGATGGCCGCACTGGCCGACATGGTCACCTACAACGGCGGCCGGCCTCTGACGTGCTTGGCATGAGTCGCGTGCGCGGGTCGACCATCGTGGAGCGCCAGTGCTGTCGGTCAGGGCAGCGTGCGTGGCTCAGGACGCCGCGTCGTGCGGACCAGGCAACGCGACTCTCGCTGTTCGACTCGGGATCCACCGTCGTCAACAGCTCGACATGATCGAGACGATGGTCGACCGGCGCGTGTCGCTCATGGTCGACGACGCCCGATCATGTTGGCAGAGGCTCGCTCCCGTCGCCTGCGCGCCTCGCAGAAGGGTGATGACGTCTCCGGCCGTTCGGCGGCCTTCGGGGACAAGGCCGAGCACGCAGCTGGACATCCTGGAACAGGCGTAGCGCGACCGGCAGGACCTCGGTGACTCGGCGGGCGCGCACGCACTTCGGGGTGACCGTCGAGCGGATCATGACCGACAACGCCTGGGCCTACCGCAAGAGTCGCCTGTTCGCGGCCACGCTCGCCGAGCTCGGCATCGCCCACCGCCCCACCAAGCCCCGCTGCCCATGGACCAACTGCGAGGGTGTGATCACGTTCGTCCCGGGGCCGGCCTGACCCCTAGACCAACCGGCCGTGGTGCCTTCTTCCCGAAGCGTCGACCGGCCCCGGGGCGGACGTGTTCGAGCTGCCGAGCTCGGTTCGTGACCTGATAGGAGCCTGGCCAGAGGCCCCGTCGCAGTTCTGTCCGTTCCCCGATCCCGGCAGCCCAGCCACCACCGCCTCGGTCCCGGGAAGGACACACGGAAGTGACCGCACCCAGCGTCTGAGGTTCCCCCGCTTGCTCGGAGATCGACGATCAT